>NZ_JAXKBY010000049.1:0-10247 GCF_036552745.1 Faecalicoccus sp. | reverse complement strand
GTTCCCGGTTATACTATGAAATCAAACTATCTTATGAGCTTAGATGATTTCTACCCACACTTAGTGCAGATGCTTCCTAAAAAAGCTATTGATTCGACACATTCAACAGTCTCATCTATTACATCTTATACAAAAGATAAGGTCAACGATGCGCAGCAATCCGTTGTAAAGGCAATTGATACCAATGGAAATGGACAAGTAGATATTGAAGACTTTATTATTCTGGGCTTGAAAACACCGGGTGTTCGTATTCAACGTGAAGAATTCTTACGTGCTGAGTTTATGAAAAAGTTTCCTAAAGATATCATAGAGAAAGCCATTTCCTTAACACCGGCTCAAGCTGGAATTTCTATAGAAGATATAAATAGAATTGCTGATCAAGTCATTCAATACGAGCGAAACTGTGTTTCTGGTATTTCAGCTGCATTAGGTATGCCAGGAGGTATTTCTATGGTCGCAACTATTCCTGCTGATATCGTGCAATATTATGGATATATGTTACGTGCTGCTCAAAAACTGATGTATCTTTACGGTTTCCCTGAAATTGACACTAATGAAAATAATCAAAAGTTTGATTCCGAAACATTGAATATATTAATCTTATGTTTAGGAACAATGTATGGTGTCCAAGGTGCCAATACCGCTATAAAAGCATTAGCAAAAGCTTTTGCTGATGGTGTTCAAAAAAAGATGATGAAAGCCGCTCTTACAAAAGGCACCATATATCCGATAGTTAAAAGTATTTCAAAATGGTTTGGTGTAAATATGACTAAACAAGTATTTTCCGGTTTTTTCAAGAAAGCCATTCCTGTTGTTGGAGGTGTCATAGGTGGAGGCTTGACCTATCTGTCGTTCAAACCATGTTGTTTAAAACTAAAAGGCTCTTTAGAAGACACTATTCTTAGCAACCCAACTCATGAGGCAAGCCAAGAAGAAACTACGCTTGTTTCAGAAATGACATCTTTTACAAATGAATAATTAAAACTTTCGTAATCGCTTATCTTTTTATTAACAAGTACTTTTGGGACCATCACTTTAGTTCGTTATTTTTTGTTTGGTAAAGTTTGAAGCCTTTTTATGGTTAACACTTTTTATGATTTCAGTTGATTTTTTTTGAAATCAATGGCACAATAGAGAGGCCTCAAATGCCTGCATAGTATAATGGTAATACACATCCATGGTAAGGATGAACTCGTGGTTCAATTCCGCGTGCAGGCACCATTGTTATTATTACGAACTATTTATGAGTAAACATTTATTTTTCATAAATGGTTCGTTTCTTTATATCTCTATAATGACCCATATTTAGTATTCAGTCAATTTGGGTGTTGAAAATTCATGTAAGTCCCTTATTCAGGGAGTGAAACATTCTATAAGAAATCCTTAGTATAAAGCCGTTAGGGCCTCGTGCGGAACGGAATTAGAAAGGGGTTGCCTATGATGGATAGAGCGATAAACCCTTTGAAAGAGATTAGACTTCTGATTCATGCGATTAGACGTTTAATCGAAATCATTTTAGAAATGACAAAATAAAAAGAGCGAAACGCTAAACTCACTCCCTGAGCATAATATAGCAGATTGCTAAGAATTGTGCAAGGATAATCGCTGATTAACAGGCCAAGTGGTATTGACTGATAATTCTTTACATAAAGTTTTACGTCATCTTCTATTAGCGTTTTCCTTCTTAATTAAATCTTGTAAGAAGAATTTTTTTATGGTAGCTCTTGAAAGTGACTCATTTACCTATGTTACAATAACTAAGAAATGAGGACACGATTATGATAAGAGCTATTTTTTTTGATTTTGACGGAACAATACTTTCTCACACCACCAAACAAGTACCTGACTCCGCCATGTATGCATTAAACCAGTTAAAAAAACAAGGAATTTTAACCATTGTCGCTACCGGAAGACATATTACAGAAATTCAAGAATTTGATTTCTGTCAAAATTTTAAGTTTGATGCCTATATCACATTAAACGGGCAATATTGTTTTAATGAAACCGAAACCATCTACAGTAATCCTGTCAGTAAAAACGATGTGGATGCGATATTAGATCATATCCAGGAAGATCCCTATCCTTGTGTATTTGTGGAAAAAGATCGGCAATACATGAATTTTTATACCGATTCTGTTATTGAAGAGTATAAGAAATTAGGAACCTCTTTACCTCCATTGGAAAATATCGAACGCGCCAGAATTCAACCCATTTACCAGCTTTCTCCTTATTTAAGTGAAAAGCAGGAAAAAGAATTGTTTACAAGATGCCATGATATCAAAATCGATCGATGGACTGATTATGTGATCGATGTATTACCGGCTATCGGAGGGAAAGATATCGGTGTTCAAAAAGTGATGGAGTACTATGATTTAAATCATAAAGAAACGATAGGCTTTGGTGATGCGACCAACGATATTCCTTTATTAAAAAGCGTAGGCATCGGTATTTGTATGGGAAATGGTAAAGAGGAAGTAAAACAAATCGCAGATTATGTTACGGATTCTGTGGATGAAAATGGTTTATATAATGCTTTAAAAAAATATCAGATCATAAAATAAGCGACTTACTTACTGCCAGTCGCTTATTTTTTTCATCATTTCTACAATGCTTTCTTTCCCTAAACCAACGACATTACTCAAAGAGCCGTCAATGTGCGATATAAAGTCACTATCCTGTATGCCATAAGCACCGGCTTTATCCAAGGCATTATGGGTATGAATGTAATCCCATATTTCTTCATCGCTCAAATCACGAAACCAAACTTTGGTGATATCGGTATGACAAAGTTGTCTTTCCTTATATAGAAAACAGATTCCTGTCATCACTTCCTGATATTTTCCGCTGAAATCTCTTAAAAAAGAGAATGCCTCCTGTTCATCCTTTGGCTTTCCATAAATCTTATTTTGAAAGCTGACGACCGTATCGGCGCCAATAACCAGATCATCCGGATATTTCGCATGCACATCCGCAGCTTTCTGATAAGCCACCTGCTGAATGGCTTTTTCTAAAGGCAAAGCCGGATCAAAGTATTCCTGTGTGTGGGAAGGAATCACTTCAAATTGATATCCAATTTCTTCTAAGATTTCTTTTCTTCGAGGAGATTGACTAGCTAATATGATCTTCATATTCAAAACCTATAGGCGCTTTCTTTCGCTGATAATAAATTGAAAAGACAATACAAGGTATGATCAAAACACAAACCATGAGAACACAGCTTAACACCAGCTGATAAAAAATCGTTTCCGGCAGCATATTGATCATAAAATCCGTAGCTGGATTCAATAACCACAGATCATTCGAAAAAAAGATCGTATGAAACCATGTCCAGAAGCCGGTAAAATCAATGCCGATCCAGATACCAAAAAACACAAAGACCAGAATCAAACAAACAGAAGCCTGTAGAAGACCTTTGGTCAGATAGGCAATGGTTTTCTTCTTTTGCGTTATAACCAGATAAAACAAAATTACCAATAAACAAACAAAGCTGACTTTTCCGACCCCTATGGCATTTTGATATAAAGCCTTTACATCGACCATATGACTTTTTTCTCTTTCGTTAAAGGTATTTTGCGTGTGTCCATTGATAGTAATCGTATCCTCTAAAGAATTGGTATCGTCACGAATATAGTCCAACAATAATTCAATGCTTTTGTTTAGATCGTTCTGGGAAACATGTAAGGAATCGGCTAAATCCATTTTCTCATAGCGCTGGATATAAAAATTCTCATTTAAAGCCATCGTATGCACACTGCCGATCACAAAGACAACAATCAAAAGCCAGCCCCATACAAAGGCCAAGATCCTATTCAATCGCAACAAGATCCACCTTATCGACAAAAGCCATCGCTTCAATCAGATCCAGGAAGGCCTGAATATCTCCTTCCAGATCACTGATATCCAAGGTAAAGCTGACATTATGAATACCATTGATCGGAATGGTTTGATTGATAGCCAGAATATTCACTTGTTTAGCGGAAATCAAAGAGGAAACTTTGGATAACGTTCCCTTTTCGCTTCGCAACGTCATCGTGATTACGGCTTTGCGGTTATTTTGTTCCTGTGAAAATGAAAATACTGTATCCTTATATTTATAGTACGTTCCCCGTGATATGCCCACCTGCTTAACGGCTTCACTGATTCTTTTTACTTTTCCAGATTGTAAAAGCGTTCTTGCTTCTAACACCTTTTCCAGCACTTCCGGAAGAATGTCACTGGAAACCACATAAAATTTACTCATAATCTACCCAGGCTCCTTTGGATGCGATTGGCATCTGTCTGCATTGTATGGAAAGTTTTGTTTCGACATCTTTCTGTAATTGATTCAATTTCGTCGGATCTAATGATATCGCAAGCATCGTACTGCCACTGCCGGAAATCCACATTGCAAGATTCATTTCCCGGCATTGCTCATGAATCGAATCATAATCCGGAATCAGCTTTTTACGATAAGGTTCATGCAGATGATCAACACATGATTTCGCAAGGATCATCTCATTTCCTACCTGCAGGGCTTGTAGAAAACATAGCGCATGTCCCACCTGTGAAACAGCATCCTTATACTTCAAAGTAGAAGGAAGAACTTTTCGTGCTTCATTGGTTACGATTGGATAATCCGGTATCATGGCCAAACATTTATAATCGGCACAAGGTACGATCATCATGCGTGGCTTGCCTTCTTCCATAAAGCTGCAGACAGCTTTCCCAAAAATACAGGGTGCCACATTATCCGGATGTCCTTCAATATCCGTGGCAATCTCTAAAATTTCCATTTTATTCAAATGCGTCTGAAACCAGGCATCGCATGCTAAAATACCGGCCACCACACAGGTGGATGAAGATCCTAGTCCTCTGGAAAAAGGAATATCGGAATCGATATGAAGATGAAATGTTGGCATTTCCTTTCTTAGATGCTGACATGTCTTCAAAAAAGACTGTACCACTAAATTGTCTTCATTGGCATATTCTTTAGGACAGCCTGTGATAATCAGTTCATTACTTGGCTCAAATTGAAAGGTTGCCCACCAGTCTAAAGCCATACCTAAACTGTCAAAACCGATACAACAGTTCGCACTGGTTGCAGGAACATGTACTTGTATCATAGAAGAGCCTCCATATTCTTTTCCACAACATCTTTCATCTGTTCGACGGAAATCACTTCTTTGTGTCGAATTTCCAGGCTTTCCAGTGCTTTTAATCCTTTCGGAATCGGATCTGAACAAACGGTTTGAAGCTGTTTCATCGCTTCCAGTTCATCCGTACTGTTTTGATGTAAGGCGTCCAGTACATCCTGTGAAAACTTATAAGGAGAAGCTGTCGCAAGGGCAACGATCGGTCTTTCTTTTGCATCTTTGGCAACCTGATACGCAATGGCCGAATGCGGATCTAAAACAACCTTGGATTCCTGATAGACAGACGCTATCGTTTCTTTGGTCTGTTTATCATCCAGATAGGCACAACCAAACAAAGACTGAATCTTTTGTAGAAGCGTATCCGGAATTTGATAGCGACCTGTTGTATTCAAATCACTCATACATTGCGATACCAGTTGGGTATCCTTTCCGGACATATAATACAAAAGTCTTTCTAAGTTCGAAGAAATCAATATATCCATACTTGGAGAAATCGTTTGTACAAACGCGCGGTTGCGATCATAGACACCGGTTGTCAAAAAGTCCGTTAACACATGATTGGCATTGCTGGCGACATAAAATTTCTTGACCGGTAATCCCATCATACAGGCATAATAGCCAGCTAAGACATCCCCAAAGTTTCCTGTCGGTACACTAAAGGATACAGGATCTCCCAGCTGTATTTCACCATGGTTGACTAAATATTTATAGCTTTCAAAATAATAAACGATCTGTGGTACCAGTCTCCCTATATTTATAGAGTTGGCACTGGTTAGGATCACGTTTTGGGCTTCGGCCTTCTTTCGCAAGTCTTCATCCAGGAACAAAGATTTTACCTTGCTTTGGGCATCATCAAAGTTTCCTTCGATCGCATAGACTTTCACATTCTTTCCTTGTTGAGTCGCCATCTGGCGGTATTGAATCTGGCTGACTTTTTGATGCGGATAGAACACGCAAATACCGATGCGATCCACATCCTTAAAGCCTTCCAAAGCTGCCTTTCCGGTATCTCCACTGGTGGCCGTCAAGATCATTGCCTTTTGATCACCGGCTTTTAAAGCCGCTGACATCAATTGTGGTAAAAGGGTTAAGGCCACATCTTTAAAAGCGCTGGTCGGACCATGAAAAAGCTCTAATACATATACATCCCCAACTTTTTTGACCGGTGTAATATCCGGTGAAGAAAAAGAATGTCCATACGCATTTTCAATACATTCTTTTAGTTCTTCTTCACTGAAATCCGGCAGTAAAGGCTGCAGGATCGTATATGCATTTTCCTTATAAGATTGTTCACAAATCGTATGCAAGTCTATCTGTACCGAATCAATGTCCGGCCATACATATAAACCGCCATCTTTGGAAATTCCTTCCAAAATTGCTTGTTTAGCGGTCATTTTTCTGTTTTGATCACGGGTTGACACATAAATTTTTTCCATAGATTCCTCCTTGAAAAACCATATACCATATGATACAATGTTCACATTCTAAAAACAAGTGTTTTCTTTAATTAAACAAGGAGGAAGTCATGAACGCAGTTTTATTAGGATATGGCACCGTAGGAAAAGGTGTGGAAATACTTTGTAAGAACGTAGAAGGCATCCATTTAAAACAAGTCTTTGTTTTACCGGAATTTGAAAACCTTCCTTATTTCTCCAATGATGGAAAAGGTATGGTTACAGCCGATGATGTCGATATCGTTTTTGAGTGCTTGAGTGGTACAGAACCCGCAAACACGTTGATCACATTAGCTTTGGAACATGGTAAACATGTCATCACCTCCAATAAGGCAACCGTCTCTCCAAATTTGGAGCGTTATGTTGAAATTGCCGAGAGAACCGGTGGTTCTATTCAAATTGAAGCCAGTGTTGCCGGCGGTATTCCTTTTTTAGATGCGATCTTAAAGCTGCAGAAGTTAGAAGAGATTCGCGGTTATCAGGGAATCTTTAACGGTACTTCCAATTATATATTAGATCAGATGCAAAAAAATGGCATGGAGCTAAGCGTGGCCTTAAAGCAGGCACAATCCATGGGGTATGCCGAAGCCGATCCAACCAACGACATTGAAGGTATTGACGTCTTCTATAAGACAAACATCACCAATATGTTGGCGTATAACACAAAAAACGATGCGATTCGTAAACCAATTGGCATCACGAAGCTTAATACCGAAGATATCAAAATGGCTAAAGCAAATGACAAAGTCATTCGTCATATTTCGTTATCCAAACAAAAAGACGGTGAATTTGCCAGTATCATTGCCCCGGCCTTTTTGGATAAAGGACATTATCTGGCCAATGTACCAGATAACTATAATGCCCAATTGATCTATGCGGACAGCTTTGATTACTTAGGCTATTTTGGTCAGGGAGCCGGACAGCTTGCCACCGCACAGGCTATGTTGGCTAATGCCATCGATACATTGGAAAACAGAGAACGTAAGATTTGTCTAAATCATGAAAAGAAAGTCAATGAATCGATCTTGAAGGCCGACTGGATCGTACGTGCTAAAAAAGGCTTGAAGGCCGATAAAGAACAAAGTATCACTGAAAATGAATCGTATTACTGGTTTGAACAAAAGGATGCAACGATCATCGATACCATTCAGGCATTTGATGCGGATGCGATGATTGCCTTATGGGTGTAAAGAGGATAGAGGAACATGTTAAAAATCACAAAATTTGGTGGAAGCAGTGTGGCCAATGCGACACAGTTTAAAAAGGTCAAAGCCATTGTACAGGCAGACCCATCCCGAAAATATGTTGTTGTCAGTGCACCGGGTAAAAGAAACTCTTCTGACAATAAAATTACGGATTTATTGTATCTTTTAGATGCGCACCGGCAATATCATGTCGATGCCAGCAATGTCTATCGTTTGATTCGTCAGCGTTTTGTCGATATCAAGACGGAACTAGGGTTAAAGCAGCCGATTGAAAAAGAATTGGATACATTTTATACCAATCTAAATACTTATACACAAGCACAGATCGTATCACGTGGTGAGTATTTTTGTGCCAAGCTAATGGCGGAATATCTGGGATATGATTTTGTCGATGCCAAAGATATCATCCGCTTTAATCTGGATAAGACGATCGATATGCAGGCAACAGCAGCCAAGCTGCAGGCAAAATGTGCACAATATGAGCATTTTGTATTTCCTGGTTTCTATGGCTCCAGCGCCAACAATCAGATTCAGGTCTTTTCACGAGGTGGTGGCGATATCACCGGATCGATCCTGGCAAAGTGTCTGAATGCGGATATGTATGAAAACTGGACCGATGTCAGTGGATTTTTGATGGCTGATCCAAAAATTGTCGATCATCCAAAACAAATCACACATATTACGTATTCGGAATTGCGTGAACTTTCTTATATGGGAGCCAGTGTCTTACACGAAGAAGCCATTTTCCCTGTCAAGGAAGCGAACATTCCGATTCATATTTTAAATACCAACCATCCGGAAGATCCGGGAACGATCATTCAGGAAAGAACCAACATCAAAAATCCATATGCGATTACCGGAATTGCCGGAAAAGAGGGCTTTGTCTCTATCTATATTTATAAGAAACACATGTCCAGTGAAGTCGGTTATATTCGTAAAGTCCTCAGCATTTTGGAGATGTACAATGTCAGCGTGGAACATATTCCAAGTGGTATCGATTCGTTTAGCGTTGTCGTGAATAAAAGCGATGTACAGGATAGTTTATATGAAATCCTGGCACGAATCAAAACGGAACTGAAGCCTGATGAAATTCATACTGAAGAAAATCTGGCTTTGATCTCCACCGTTGGTAAGAGTATGTCCGATTCACCGGGTGTTGCCGGTAAATTATTTAAATCGCTCGGAGATCAGAAAATCAATATTCGCATGATTGCGCAAAGTAGTGATGAAATCAATATTACGGTTGCTGTATTGTGCAAAGACTTTAAGGCAACCATTCGATCGATCTATGACGCGTTTGTCACAAAGGAGGATCAAAATGTCTAAGGAAACCATTGCCATTGTAGGGGCTACCGGCGCTGTTGGCCAGCAGATGTTACAATGTCTGGAAGAAAGAAAAATTGACTGTAATCTAAAGCTGTTGGCATCGGCTAGATCCAAAGGTAAAGTTTTTACCTTCATGGATCAGGATATTACTGTTGAAGAGTTAACAGAAAATAGCTTTGAAAATGTAGATTATGCATTAGGGGCTACAGAAAATGACATCACTAAGACTTGGATGCCATGGGCACAAAAGGCCGGTACGATCGTTGTCGATAACTCCAGCGCCTATCGTTTGGATCCTAATGTGCCATTGGTCATCCCGGAAATCAACCCGGAGGATATTCAAAAGAATCAGGGCATCATCGCCAATCCAAACTGTGCTACGATCATTGCCTTAGTGGCCCTCCATGTGCTGCATCAGGAGTTTAAGATCAAACGTATGATCGTATCTACCTATCAGGCAGTGTCCGGTGCCGGTGTCAAAGGAATTCAGGATTTAGAAAATCAGGTCAAAGATCCAAGTATTCCTTCTCAGGCATTCCCGTATCCGATTGCCTACAATTTGATTCCTCAGATTGGTGATTTTGATGAAAATGGCATTTCCAAGGAAGAGTGGAAGCTTCAAAATGAGAGCCGCAAAATTCTTCATGACCCGGATATTCTTGTAAACTGTACTTGTGTTCGTGTTCCTATCATGCGTTCTCATTCTGAAAGTATCACGATTGAATGTGAAAAAGAAGTCGATGTACAAAAAGCGCGTGAGCTGCTTGCTCATGCATCAGGCGTTAAGCTTGTCGATGATCCACAAAACAAGATCTATCCGATGCCATTAGATACATCCGATCAAGATTTAGTCTATGTCGGGCGAATCCGTGAAGATCTATCCGATCCTTCCAAACATTCAATGATTCTATTCTGTTGTGGTGACCAGATTCGTAAAGGGGCCGCCACCAATGCCGTACAGATTCTTGAAGAACTCTTGAAATAAAAAGAGGGGGTCTAACAGTTAAAAGTTAGATCTAAAAAAGGACTGGAATTCCTTAAATGGAAACTCCAGTCCTTTTTGTCTGTAGTATAATTTAGTTATGCTACAAAACCAATTTAACCAAACAAATTATAATCATTATTCTGGT
>NZ_JAXKBY010000048.1:0-7146 GCF_036552745.1 Faecalicoccus sp. | reverse complement strand
ACCAGAATAATGATTATAATTTGTTTGGTTAAATTGGTTTTGTAGCATAACTAAATTATACTACAGACAAAAAGGACTGGAGTTTCCATTTAAGGAATTCCAGTCCTTTTTTAGATCTAACTTTTAACTGTTAGACCCCCTTTTCTTTTGGATATTCATTTGTATGTAGTAAACGATTGGCGTTTTCAACACGTTCTTTTGATGGTGGATCAATTCCCTCTAAAGGATACTTCATACCCAGTGCTTCCCATTTATAGGCTCCCAATGTATGGTAGGGTAAAACTTCCACTCTTTCGACATTGGATAAGCTTTGAATAAACGTATCCAGCTTTCTTAAATAAATATCTTCATCATTTCTTTGCGGCACCAGAACATGGCGAATCCAAACCGGTTTGGAAATCGAATCTAAATACTTCGCAAAGGCCAGTATATTTGTATTGCCATGACCTGTCAATAATCGATGTTGTTGAGGATCAATATGCTTGATATCTAATAAAACCAAATCAGTTACTTCCATCAATGTATTGATTTTATCCATGAACTCTTTCGTTTCACAAAATGGTTGTCCACACGTATCCAGTACGGTATGAACCCCTTCTTTTTTGGCCAATTGAAACAATTCTAATACAAAATCAATCTGTAATAATGGCTCGCCTCCGGATACCGTTATGCCGCCTTTATCTTTCCAGTAAGGACGATAACGCAAAGCTTTGGTAAGGACATCGCCTGCCTCTTGATCCGGTTCTTTGATTTGCCATGTATCAGCATTATGGCAAAACTGACATCGCATCTGGCATCCCTGCAGAAAAATTACATAACGAACACCCGGGCCGTCAACCGACCCGAATGTTTCAATGGAATGTATGCTTCCTTTCATATCCTACAAATGATCGTGGCAGGTTCTGGCAATCACATCCAGCTGCTGTTCACGCGTTAAATCAATAAATTTGACCGCATAGCCACTGACACGAATCGTAAAGTTTTGATACTCTTCTTTTTCCGGATGTTCCATCGCGTCTTTTAACTTCTCAACACCAAAGACATTGACATTTAAATGATGGGCTCCCTGATCAAAATAACCATCCATCACATGCACTAAATTCTCTGCGCGCTCTGTATCACTATGGCCCAGCGCACCCGGATTGATAGTCTGTGTATTGGAAATACCATCTAAGGCATATTCATAAGGAAGCTTCGCAACGGAATTCAAAGAAGCCAGTAATCCATTCTTTTCGGCTCCATAAGAAGGATTGGCACCCGGTGATAAAGGTTCTCCGGCCTTACGTCCATCCGGTAAAGTTCCGGTTGCCTTGCCATAAACCACATTACTTGTGATCGTCAAAATCGAAGTTGTCGGCTCACTGTTACGATACGTATGATGCTTACGAATCTTATTCATAAATGTCTTTAATAACCATACTGCGATATCATCGGCTCTATCATCATCGTTTCCATAACGTGGGAAATCACCTTCTACCTTGTAGTCAACGACGATACCATCCTCATCACGAATCGGTGTTACCTTGGCATATTTGATGGCACATAAGCTATCCACAACATGAGAGAAACCGGCAATACCCGTGGCAAATGTACGTCTTACATCGGTATCGATCAAAGCCATTTCGGCTGCCTCATAGTAATATTTATCATGCATATATTGAATCAGGTTTAAAGTATTGACATAGAGTCCACTCAACCAGTCCATCATCAAGTCATATTTATGCATCACTTCATCAAAATAAAGCACATCGCTGGTGATTGGCTTATACTCTGGACCTACCTGCATTTTTGTTCTTTCATCCACACCACCGTTGATGGCATACAACAGACATTTTGCCAAATTGGCACGGGCTCCAAAGAACTGCATTTCCTTACCCGTCTGTGTGGCGCTGACACAACAACATACCGCATAATCATCGCCCCACTCCGGACGCATCACATCATCGTTTTCATATTGCAGAGAAGATGTTGCCACACTGACCTTGGCCGCATACTTTTTAAAGGGCTCTGGCAGATGACTGGAATACAATACCGTCAAATTGGGCTCCGGACTTGGTCCCATATTTTCTAATGTATGCAGGAATCGAAAACATGTTTTGGTGACCATATGACGGCCATCCATACCGATACCGGCTACATCCAAAGTGGCCCAGACCGGATCACCCGAGAACAACTGGTTATAGGAAGGAATACGCGCAAATTTAACCATACGAAACTTCATGACCATATGATCGATCAGCTCTTGTGCTTTCTCTTCTGTCAATGTTCCGTTCTTTAAATCTCTTTGCATATAAATATCTAAGAAGGTGGAAACACGGCCAACCGACATTGCTGCCCCATTCTGTGTTTTGATGGCCGCCAAATATCCAAAATAAAGCCACTGTACTGCTTCCTTGGCATTCTTGGCCGGTTTTGAGATATCATAGCCATAAATAGCCGCCATCTCTTTCATTTCTTTTAATGCCTTGATCTGATCAGCTAACTCTTCTCTTTGACGAATGATGTGATCCAGCATCGTTCCATCGCCACACAAATCAAAATCTTTTTGTTTTTCCTCGATCAAAAAATCAATTCCATACAAAGCTACACGACGATAATCCCCAACGATACGTCCACGACCATAGGTGTCCGGTAATCCGGTAATAATCTTATTTTTACGAGCTAGACGCATTTCCGGAGTATAAGCTCCAAATACCGCATCGTTGTGTGTTTTATGATACTTTGTGAAGATTTCTTTTAATTTATCACTTGGTGTATATCCATAAGTTTCACACGCTTCGATACTCATACGAATACCACCATAAGGCATAAAGGCTCTTTTTAAAGGCTTATCCGTTTGTAAACCTACGATTTGTTCCAAATCTTTTAAATTTTCATCAATATATCCTGGTCCATAGGAAGTAAGGCTGGATACCACTTCCGTTTCCATATCCAATACACCGCCTTTGGCGCGTTCTTCCTTTTGAAGCTTCTGTAAGGCATCCCACAATGTATTCGTAGCTTCTGTTGGATCCGCCAAAAAGGCTTCATCACCATCATAAGGCTCATAGTTATTCTGGATGAAGTCTCTGACATTGACTTCCTCCTGCCATTTGTTTCCTTTAAATCCGGTCCACTGTTCAAACATGTCTTTCCTCCTATTCTTGAACCATATAAAAAGCCGGCCTCCGGGCTTCTTTTTCTGCCCAGACGGTCGGCTTAATACTCTTATACTTCACGTGGTCTATTCCACTCACTCCGTCAGTCATATAAGGTGATTTCATCATATCGGAATTTAGTTGAAGTGTCAACGAATAAGTCGCTGAAAATCCTTTCAGTGCTTTAAACCTAAAATTTTCTTTTTATAGAAAGAAGACTGCTTTTGTATTTTCAGATTCAAAGCCTTTTCTCCTTTCTTTTCTAAAACTGTTTTTTCATCCGAAAAAAGATCACGCCCTAAAGCCAATCCATTTTTAGAAAGCGTATAGCCCATTCCCGAAAGAATCGTCGGAAACAGATCCATCGTCGTAAATTCTCTTTTCTTTGTATGCATCGGATTCTTTTGACTGTGGATGAAGCAATTCCACACCCTTCGATCAAAGTCTCGATCAAAATTTGAATGAATATATTGTGCCGCCATGCTTGTATGATCTCCTTGAATCACGATGAGCGTATCCTTGTAGAAAGGCTGTTTTTTTAACCATGTCATAAAATCTTCCAGAAGACAATCGGTGTGATATATAGAATTGGAAATACCTTTGACAAAGGGTGCCTCCCATTTCTTTTCCTGATAGCCATAAGGATGATGGGTATCCACCGTCAACATTTCAAAATTAAATGGTTGTTCTTCCTTTGCCAGCATGCTCAGTTTTCGTTTGGCAAAATCAAAAAGCTTTTCATCCTCATAGCCCCAGAACACATGATATTTTTTATCCAGCCAGCCTTCTTCTTTTATTTTTTTAATATCTTGAATATCATAATGTCCATGTTGATCAAAATATGATTTGCGCCCTCCAAAGGCCGCATCCGAACCAATCATCAAGGTGTTGGAATAACCATCTTTTTCTAAAATGTCACCTAAAGAAACCAAACCATTCATAAATGCTTGTTTAGGTGTACAAAATGGATGATAGATCGGAAAGTTTAAGGGAACCCCTGCCGTAGAAGCAATCATGCCACCGGTTGTCCATCCGGTTCCTGTCACAACTTTAGCACCGCCTATTTGATCTGTATTTGAAAAACTGATGTTCTCTTTTGTCAGTTTTGTCAAAAAAGGAAGTAGATTCTCCTGGGAATCGCCTCCATCTTTCTTCAGCGCATATGTGGTTTCCATGGATTCTAAATAAATATGAATCAAATTCATTTTTTTCTTTGGCGCCTGTAAAGTCGAAGCGCTGACTTCGATATAGTCCTGTTCATAAAGATCCGACTTTTGAAACTGATGGATCCCATATTGAATCAATCCCACTTTATAGGCCGAATACATGATACACATAAGCAGCCATACCCAACAAAGCCAGAGCGCCGCAAAAATATGAATGATAAGCAAAGTCACAATTATCGAGATTACAAAACACCGTAGAAAACACAATCGAAACCAATCTACCAAAAATCGTTTATTCGTCCCTTCCAAAGGCACTTTTATATGAAATACTAACTGTTCAAAAGATGACAATCCAAAATAAGAAAAAGCCCATGATACCGTCTTGACAAGTATAGATGCGAAAAGTACAAGCAGGAAATACAACAATTTACCCCCTCCTTACATAATGTGTATTATACTCGAAAATAAAAAGAAGAACAGAAAAACTCTATTCTTCAATCAAACCAAGTTTCTTTAAAGCGTGCCATATTCCTTCCTCATTATTGGAAAGCGTAATATGCGCCGCTTTCTCTTTAACATAAGATCTAGCCTGTCCCATTGCATAACTGCATGTCACAACATCAAATAAGCTTACGTCATTTTCTCCATCCCCAAAAGCGATGACTTCATCGGCACTCCAACCGTTTTCTTTCATGATCTTCCCTAAGGTTTCTCCTTTGGAAACACCTTTTGGTAAAATCTCTAATTGCCTTGGTGCGGTACGAAATACATTAAATTCCGGAAAACGATCAACTAGATACAAATATAAAGATTCCAGCTTCTCTTCTTCCTGCATCACCTGCAGCTTAGTGATCGGTGGTTGAATCTGGTCTATATCTTTTAAATAGGTGATTTTCGGATATCCTTTTCGCATATCCGCCAGCCAGCTCCATGGCCCCGCTGTCCAGGGATAATCTTTTGGCAAGCCCTGCTCTTTACGCAGCTTTTCTTTGATGGCTCGAATCGAATCCGGGAAATAATCATAGACTCCATCATCAAAACAAGCCATGCTTTCACAATCTAAAGTCATCAATTCTGAAAACACCTTACGTACTTCTTCGATCGTCATTCGCCGTAAGATTTTCCTTTGGTCATGATGTATATCATAAACGGCCACACCATCGACCTCCAGTAAATAACCATGATGGCTGTCCATCTGCAGCTCTTTTGCGTATGGCACCAAACGTGTATAACTGCGCCCACTGGCCAAAATCAAACGAACTCCTTTTTCCTGCAGTTCTAATAATGCCTGCTTTGTTTTAGGAAGAATCTGATTGTTGGAATCAAGTAAAGTTCCATCCATATCCATTACAATTGCCTTGATCATATTTATCAACCTCGCCTGTTATTGTATCACTGATCATTACTTAGTACAAAATCTACAGATAACCTATTTCTGTATCAGATATTCAACAAGCCTATAGAAATCATGATCAAAGCAAATGTCATCATCATTTCCTTATTGATCTTTTCTTTAAAGAAAAAGTATCCACATAGACTGATTGTCATGATCGTCAGCATAGAATACATGGGATAAACGATAATAGAAGGCAACTCATTTAACGATATAAGTAAAAAATAAGATGATAAATAATTAGGAACACCAATCAAAAATCCATAAAGGATTTCGTTTTTAGCAATTTTTTGTTTCTTGATCACCATCAAAATAAAGCTTAAAATCGCAGCCATAAAAAAAGAAAGGAAGAAATATTGACTGGCTAAAGACGGTTCTCCATAGAACTGATAGATCTTGCTCATGGTATCAATCAATCCGCTCACGATCATAAAAACAAGCAATGTCAGCCCCAATTTAAAGTTTATTTTTGATTGATAGAAAAATAAGACAATCGATAAAAAGGATAGAGCCATACCAATCAGTTGAAGCCAGGTTGGTATTTCATGAAACAAGAAAACCGAAAACAATAAGGGTACACAAACACCTAACCGTCCATATAAACCTGTCAAAGCAATACCATTGAGTTTCATGCTCAGCTGCATTAAGTATAAGCTCATCACCAAAAGTAAGCCATTGACAGTCCCTAATACCAATGTCGTTTCATTCCATCGAAACACACGTGAAAAAAGCAGTGCACACAAAGAACAGGTCACATAATTACAGACAAGCTTACCATATAGGCAATGTTCTCTATTATTGCTCATCCGTAAGAAAACAGAAATTGCGGTGCTGCATAAAATTGCTAAAACAAGAAATGCCATATCGTTCTCCTTAAAAACGCAGTTAAGCATATCTTATCAAAATAGTAGTATTTGATTCAATTGTTTTCTTATAAAATACATCAATAAAATAGGATATAATTCTAATTTAATCTTCATAGACCCTCTTTGTTTCTATTTTTATGGATTGATCCTATTTTGATGCGCCATGTCAATATCAATACCACTTTAAGTCTTTACACACATCTGGAAGACGAAGAAAAAAAGGCCACTCTAGACTCCGTATTTAAGACAATCACCGCAAAAAAATGCTCGGGTGTCGAACGGGTGTCTAAAATAGCCCAAATAAAAACACTTTCCTAAATTCGCAACCACACGATGCTTTATATAAAGCATATTTTAGTGAAAGTGTTTACTTGCAATGGCGCCTGAAACAAGACTCGAACTTGTGACCTGCCGGTTAACAGCCGGATGCTCTACCGACTGAGCTATTCAGGCAACTGCTTAATTATATTAGCATGACATCCCCCTATTTGCAATACTAAAATTTAAAAAAATTACAAAAAAAGAATAGGCTGAAGTGAAAAAGTAAATTCCACATCCAAGAACAAAGCGTTGAATTTAGTCTT
>NZ_JAXKBY010000047.1:0-4856 GCF_036552745.1 Faecalicoccus sp. | reverse complement strand
TTGTCTTTTCGTCATGCCTGTAAACGACAGATTCCGATCATACCAGTGATCATAAAGCCTGGACTTCATCAAAATCCAGGCTTTACTTTACTTTGTTTCTAAGTTAATACTTTTCTTGTAGCTTAACTTAATGACATTGGGAAAAGACATGACTAATTTAAAAAAACATCAAATGGCAGCAAAAGATAAAATCTCTCAATACTTGCATAAAGCAAAATCTTTTTGCAAAAACCATCAGAATGAAATTATTGTCGGTTCATACATCGTTTTAGTTTCAGGGTTGGGAATAACTGCTATTATGATGAAGAGATACAAAAATTCTTTGGATGTTGAAAAAAAGGCTTTAGAAAATTCCAAACAGATTATTGACTCATTAAAATGCAGAATTAATAATTTGGAAAATCTATCCGAGATAAAAGACAGTTTCTTTAATAAGGCAATCTCAAACGACTTAAGACATGGCGGATCATTTGGCGGCCAACAAATGGCATATCGAAAAGCATATCTTAATTCATGCAACAAGGCGGTAGATTTATAATGCTAGAATTGTCTAGATTTGATTATTATCTAATTGCTATCAACATAATTGGTTTTCTGTACTTCATTATATACATCTATTTGCTAGCAAGTGAATCTAGTAATATTTCCGACACCATAATGACTATTCTATCATTGTGCTTTGGTTCTTTGGGGATTGCGTTGTCTATGATTATTTTTGGTCGAACTCCAAAGTACAGAAAAAAAGAAGCGATGATGTCTAGAGTGTTTATTTGGTGCATCTTAGTGATTCAAATTATTCTTCTGTTAATCATCAAAGGATATATCAGAAATGACTTAACTATTAATGCTATTGAATACTTTAAAGCTAATCCAATTATTGTGATATATCTATTGGTTATCAACATCATTACTTTGATTGCATTCGCCTTAGATAAGATACATTCAATTGAGGGACATAAGCAAATTCGAATATCTGTATTGTTATTTTTATCATTTATCGGAGGATCAATAGGAGCTTTATTGGCAATGTATATTTTTCTACAAAAACAAGACAAGATTACTTTACTGTAGGTGTTCCCTTAACAATAATAATGCAATTATTCTGTATTTTTTATTTAATGAATAGGCCATAGGAGGAAAGATAATGGAAAGAACAATTGGACAAAACGTAAAAGTATCGAAAGATAGTACAGGTGCTTTCATTAGTGTTGACTGGGTATGCCCAGTGTGTGGCGAATACAATTCCGGATTTTATTTTACTAGCAACATTGATGAAGTAACTACACATTTTGAAGTTGATCATGAATGTGATCATTGTCAAGAAATGGTAACAATAGAGTGTTCTGATCCGGATGTATTATTTTAGCAATACTATACCAAATAAGATTACAAGGCAAGATTTAAAAGTCTTGCTTTTTTTATGGAGGTCACAATGAACAAAAAACAAAATCTAATCAAATTACACCTTATTACAGGTGAAACAGTTGAAACTGTAGAAGAAGTCATTTCTCATGAAAGAAGTGACATTATTACCCAATATGAGAATCCTAGATCTAAGACTATCAAAATAGCTGTTAAAGACGGCAATAACTTAGGGATCGCAACCATACCGATTGAACACATCCTTTATATCGATGTCATCTTTCTAAAAGAAGATGAACTTCGTGATTATATGGAGGCTTCTTTCTAGTATGGAAATCAAGATCAATAAAGAAATACGAAGCTACACTGAAAGTATCTTTTTCGGGCTGTCCGTAAGACAGTTTATTTATTCGATTTTGGCTTGCGCTATTGCGGTTCTTATTTATTTCAGTTCTATCAACACCTTTGGCATGGAGATCACCAGCTGGTTATGCATCTTAGGAGCTGCCCCTTTTGCAACCATCGGGTTCATTAGTTACCAGTCAATGACAATGGAAAAGATCATCTATGAAGCTTTCAAGTCATTGCTTCTTAAGAAAACTGAACTGATCGATAAACCATTCAACTTATATTATGAATTGGCCAAACCAATCATCAAAAAGCAGATAAAGGAGAATACGAAAAGAAATGTTAAAAAGTCTAAGCAAATTCAAACGTCAAAATAAGGAAAAATTCAATATTCCCCGATGTGTTCAGGATACCATCCCTATCGACAAGGTTTATAAGGATGGTATTTTTTCTGTCGGCAAGCGTTATTCCAAGACCTATATGTTCAGTGACATCAACTACTCTGATGCATCAGGAGAAGATAAAAAAGGCATCTTGTTGGGATATGGTGAAATGCTCAATTCCCTTGATGCCTCCTGCACAGCTAAAATTACGATTCTTAACCGGAAAGTGGATCCGGAAGAAATATCCAACAAGATCCTGATCCATAAAGCAGATGATGAACTCAATGATCTAAGACAAGCCTACAATGATCTGATCCTGGAAAATCTTGCTAAAAGCGATAACCTGATTCAGGAGAAATACATTACCATTACCACTTTCAAGAACAGTATTTCAGAAGCCAGAACCTTCTTTTCCAGGATCTCGCTTGAGCTTTCATCTTATTTTGGCAAAATCGGATCCGACTGCAAAGAACTGACAACCAACGAAAGGCTCAAGATCCTTCATGATTTTTACCGCGACCCATATGAACCTTTTGAATTTGATATCAATGATTCGACTTATAAAGGACATTCATTTAAGGAAAAGATCTGTCCGGACATGCCAAAATACGAGAAAAACTATTTTAAGTTCAGTGAAAGATATGGGCGTGTATTGTATCTTGAAAACTATCCGCAATATCTGAAGGACAAGTTTGTTGCCGAGATATGCGGTCTCAATAAAAGCCTTGTCTATTCTATGGATATCTTAACAATTCCAACCGATGAAGCGGTTAAAGAAGCCGAAAACAAGCTCTTGGGCGTGAATACCAATATTACCAACTGGCAGCAGAGGCAAAATGCCAACAACAACTTCTCTGCCGTTATTCCTTATGATATGGAAAGCCAGCGCAAAGAATGTAAAGAATTCCTGGATGATCTGACACTGCGCGATCAAAAGATGCTTTTATGCAATGTAACAGTCGTTCATATGGCAGATTCAAAAGAAGAACTGGATATGGATACCGAAACCATTCAATCCATTGCCAGAGCTAATTCTTGTGAGCTTTCTGCTTTATTCTTTGCATCAAGACAATTAGACGGTTTAGTGACTGCCCTTCCTATCGGTATTAATCGTCTGGATATCTTTAGAACTCTATTGACTGAAAGTGCCAGTGCCTTTGTCCCGTTCAGAGCCCAGGAAGTCATGGATCCGGGAGGAATCTGGTATGGCCAGAACAAACTGACCAACAATTTGATTATCTGTGATAAAGCCGAACTTCAAAACCCTAATGCCTTCATCCTTGGTGTTCCTGGAGCCGGTAAGTCATTCCTGGCAAAAGAAGAGATCGAGTTTTATGCCTGTGCGACTAATGATGATATCCTCGTGTGTGATCCGGAAAACGAATATTCCAACATCATCAAGAAACTTGGCGGTGCTGTCATTGAGATTGCAGCCGGAAGTCCTGATTATATCAATGCCATGGATATGAGTGAAGGATATGGTGATTCAGGCAATCCGGTCGGTGATAAAAGCCAGTTTGTTATGTCTTTGTTTGAACAGTTAGACAACAACAAAAAAGGCATTACACCAATCGATCGAAGCATCATTGACCGCTGCGTTTCCCTTGTCTATGAAGAAGCGAGAGAAACCAAGACGATTCCGACTTTAAAAACATTACGATCCATGCTTTTAAGACAGCCGGAAGTGGAAGCCAGATCTTTAGCTTTAAAACTGGAGTTATTTACAGATGGTAACCTCGATGCCTTTGCCCATGAAACCAATGTCGATGTTACGAATCGTATTATCTCTTATAACATTTTCAATCTTGGTAAACAGCTTAAAACAATGGGACTTTTGGTCATTACCGATGCCATGATCAACCGAGTCAATGAAAACTGGCGCAAAGGCAAGAGAACACACGTATTCATCGATGAGATCCATGTCATCTTCGAAAATGAAGAAAGTGCATCCTTCTTTGCATCGGCCTGGCGGCAATTCCGTAAAAGAGATGCCTACCCTACCGGGATCACTCAAAACGTCAAATATCTATTAGGATCCAAACAAGGGACATCGATGCTTTCAAACAGTGAATTCATTGTGATGCTCAACCAGTCGCCAAATGACCGCGAAGATCTTGCCGAACTTCTCAAGATAAGTAAAGAGCAGCAAGTCTATATCACCAATGCCCAATCCGGGTGCGGACTGATCAAATACGGTGCTTCTTTGGTTCCCTTTGTCAACCGGATCCCGGAAGACAATCTGATCTATCAAATGAACACCACTAAGCCATCGGATCGCAATATGGGATTCAATTCTCATAAAGAGTAGGTGATATCTTGGAAAATACAATCAAAACTAGAGAAATCATCCATGATATCAAAACCAAAGATACAAGCGGACATCTGACTCATTTCATCAAAGATGCCGGCATACAGATCAAGCCTCATGATATCGGCAATAAAGAAGAAACTTCTGCCGAAGCAGGCGCTACTAACAATGTTCAAGGAACTCTTAAAAAGACAAGTGTTACGGCTTTTGATCAGGCAAAGACCTATACCAAAAATAAGATCAAAACCAAAAGAGAAAATGCAAAGATCTTAAAAGAAACAATAGCAGTTGATGATCCAATTCATTATTCATCACCTGTTTCCTATTTGATTATTACGGAGTGAGAAGTCCACTCAATACGGCAAAATAAGTCCATGTATTACGGTGACGAAGTCCACTTGATTCGTTATACAAGTCCATCAGAAATTAAATTTTTTATCATGATCATTTATAAG
>NZ_JAXKBY010000046.1:0-8603 GCF_036552745.1 Faecalicoccus sp. | reverse complement strand
AGATATCACTAAGATCAAAGATAAACAGATTTCTTCATTTCGTCGGGAACATTTAGGATTTGTGTTTCAGGATTTTAACTTATCGAATAACTTTTCCAATAAAGATAATATTCTTTTGCCTTTGGTGCTGGCTAAAATGAAATATAACGATATGATCCATCTGTTGATACCGGTTGCCCGCAAGCTGGGAATTGAGGAGCTGTTAGATAAATATCCTTATGAGATTTCCGGAGGGCAGAAACAAAGAGTAGCGGTGGCAAGAGCCATCATCACCAATCCGGAATTGATTTTGGCCGATGAGCCAACCGGTGCTCTGGATTCAAAATCCACCGAAGAGCTTTTAAGCGTTTTTAATACTTTAAATGAAAACCATCAAACGATCGTCATGGTAACGCACTCCACAAAAGCGGCTGCGCATGCCAAGCGTGTTCTCTTTATCAAGGATGGACAGGTGTTCCATCAAATTTATCGCGGCGAAAAGACGATGGATGAAATGTATCAGTGTATTTCTGATACGCTGACACTGCTGGCAACAGGTGGTGTTCATCATGCGTAATTTCTTTTACTTTCGTTTAGCTCTTGACAATTTTAAAAAGAATGCGCGAATGCAGATTCCGTTTCTTCTATCCAGCTCACTAACCGTTATGATCTTCTATCTGGTCTTTTCTTTATCGACCAATGAAGGCATCGGCGGTTTAATGGGTGGCAATTATGTTCAGCAGCTTTTAGGCTTTGGAATCGGCGTTATTATCGTATTCTCTATCATCTTCTTATTTTATACCTATTCGTTTTTGATCAAACGAAGAAAGCGGGAATTTGGTTTATTTAATATTTTAGGAATGGAAAAAAAGCATATTGCACGCATGCTGTTTCATGAAACATTTATCAGTTTCTTTCTTTCGCTGGTACTGGGTATTCTTGTCGGTATCTTATTTGATAAGCTGATGTATATGCTGTTGTTGAGGATGATTCAGGCGGATGTGCATTTTGGCTTTTATATTTCGACATCCGGCATCCTATGCAGCTTTCTTTTATTCTTTGCGATTTATGTTTTGATCTATGTTTTTTCGTTGGTGCAGGTGCATATTGCCAATCCGATCGAATTATTAAATAGTGATAAGGTCGGCGAGAAAGAGCCGAAGGCTAAGTGGATTCTGGCATTGATCGGACTGGTGTGTTTAATTACCGGCTATTATATGGCGATTACGATTACAAATCCATTAATGGCTTTTACCATGTTCTTTATTGCGGTCATTTTAGTAGTCATCGGAACGTATTTATTGTTTACGGCCGGTAGTGTGACATTATTAAAGCTGTTAAAGAAGAATAAACGATATTATTATAAAACAAATCATTTCATCAGTATTTCCAACATGATCTATCGTATGAAACAAAATGCGATTGGTTTGGCTAATATTTGTATTCTATCAACGATGGTACTGGTGATGTTATCGACTACGTTATCGTTATGGAATGGTATGCAGGATATTTTAGATCAAAGATATCCACGAGAAATCATTGTCTCTTTACGCGACTATGATTTATATACGACAAAAGATCGATTGATGCAGGTCGTTAAAGATCAAAATATTCAGGTCAAGGACGAGATGTTTTACCGCTATTCATCAATGAGTGGACTCTTACATGGAAATGCGGTGGATCTAGGTTTGGATCAAGGTGGCCTTAGTGATGTCAATGATGCGATCACCATCTATATGATTCCATTAGAAGACTACAATGAAGCTATGCATACACAAGATACATTAGATCCCGGACAAGTTATGATCTATGGCTTACGCATTGATTATGAACAGCCGGAAATTCGTATCGGGGATCAAAGCTTCCAGGTCAAAAAAAAGTTAAATCAATTTATGGATAACCAGGAAGCGGCCAGTACGGTCAGTCCCAGCTTATTTATTGTGATGGATAGTGTGGATACGGTCTTAAAAATGCAGGAAATCCAGGAACAAAGCTATGAAGTCACAAATCGACCAACGAGTGTATTTGCCTTTGACAGCGAAGATTCACGTTCTCAAAAAGAAATCGCATCTCTTTTCAATGTATTAAATAATACGGAGGATTTTGAAAGTGAAAAAGATTATACCTGGGTTTATACGGAGTGCAGGGATACCGATCAAATCAATATGTTAGGATTATATGCCGGATTCTTATTCCTGGGTATCTTCTTAAGCATCTTATTTGTGATCGCAACTGTATTGATCATGTATTATAAGCAGATCACGGAAGGTTATCAAGATAAGGAACGCTTTGAAATCATGGAAAAGGTCGGTCTGGAGAAAAAAGATATTCGTCGCTCTATCAATTCACAGGTGCTCACGGTATTTTTCCTGCCATTGATCGTTGCCGGTATCCATATTGCGTTTGCCTTACCTTTGATCGATAAACTGATGGGTCTATTATACTTTGATAATATCAAACTGTTTATTTTGACAACTGCCATTTGTTTTGGTGTCTTTGCCTTGATCTATTGCGTTGTATATGTCTTGACCTCTAAAGTGTATTATCGTATCGTGAAGGCAAGATGATAAAGAAGATTGGTAAGCTTATAGCTCTGATTTTCCTGCTGGCAGCCATGAGCGTAGGATGTCTTGCGGGACTTGGCTATATGGATTATAAAGAAGCAATAGATCAGACAAGCATTGAAGACAAGATGGAAAGCATTCAAAGCCATGAAGATTACGTTACTTTGGAACAGCTTCCGGAATTATATCGTAAAGCTGTGGTAGCGGTAGAGGACCATGATTTTTATGAACATCAGGGCATTGATTTGGAAGCCATCGGACGAGCCATCTTAAATAACTTAAAGGCCATGTCGTTTGTGGAAGGTGGTTCAACGATTACTCAGCAGCTGGCCAAAAATGAATTTTTCACCCAGGATAAGAACTTTGTACGTAAATTTGCCGAGATTTTTATGGCCTTTGATATCGAAAGCAAATATTCTAAAGATCAAATCTTAGAGCTTTATGTCAATTCCATTTATTTTGGAGAAGGCTATTACGGTATTCATGCGGCCAGTCTTGGATATTTTCAAGTCGATCCTGCCGATTTAAATGAAGCCCAATGTATTTTATTAGCCGGTATTCCGAATGCGCCCAGCGTTTATTCTTTAAATGTGAATCCGGTTCTTGCGAAACAAAGGGCAAAACAAGTATTACGGCAGATGGTCAAATATTCTTTTCTATCAGAGGATGAGGCACAGAATATCGCTTACCAGCTTGATCAAATGATCGTTGGTTAGACATAAATTACGGAATGTAAGCGATCGCAAATTTGTGAAAAACGACTGGTTGTGATTTCTCAAGAATTTCACTTTTCAAATTGTTTTTCTATGATATAATACTTGAAGACAGGAGGTACTACCCATGGGATTTATGGACAAGGTAAAAGATTTCGTAGCACCAATCGAAGAAGAAGATGAAGGATACGAAGCGCAGCCAGTTGAAACTGTAAGCAATGAAACAGAGGCTGAACCTCAAAATCGATATGAAAGACCAAAAGCAAGAACAAATTCAGCGACTTTAAATGCTAAGACAAAGATGGTTTTATTCGAACCTAGAAGTTTTGGAGAAGCCGAAGAAGTAGGACAGCGTTTGAAAGAGGGACGTGCCGTTGTAGTCAATCTGCATAAGCTGGATCGTGACTATGCACAACGTACCATTGATTTTTTAACAGGTGTTGTCTTTGCACTGGATGGAAAGATCCAGAAGATTGGTCAGAACGTCATTTTGTGTTCACCAGCTGAAATTGGTGTACAGGGATCGATTTCTTTAGGAAATCCAGATGACTTTGAAGACTAAGGCTGAATCTGAGATAAGAAGTACATACTATAGAGGTCATGAGTTGTTTATTGCCCGTTTACAGGATCAATTTGATCTTGCGAAACAAAGGCAAATACCGGTCTTGACCTCTTTTTTAACGCCTGTGGAACAAAGAATTGTGGCACAACAGGCGCCCAAAGATCTTTTTGTCTCATTTTATGGCGGTTATGAAAATGCGGTTCGCAAGATGGCTTGTATCCAGCCGATGGATTTGGAACCAAACTACGATTATGTGATCTTAAAAAGCACATATATTCCACAAAAAAGAGCCTGTACACACAAGGATGTGCTTGGTGCTTTAATGCATTTAGGCCTGCAAAGAAATCAGCTCGGCGATATCTTTGTTGATGAGAATCAAATCCTTTTGGTCTGTAAAGAAGGAATGACAGATTTTATTTGTCAGGAATGTCATAAGATTGCCAATGCTATTGTCCGTTTTAAAGAAGATTATACGGTTGTTTTCCCAACAGCTTCTACTGAAATCATTAAGGTTCATGTCGCATCCCTTCGCATGGATGCGATTGTGGCAGCCTTAGCCCATTGTTCACGCTCGAAAGCCATGGATTTATTACGGAGTGGATTTGTGAAGTTGAACGATGTTGTTCTTGAAGAAAACGATCGATTGTGTAATAATGATTACGTTTCTATACGTAAGGTAGGTCGCTTTCAGTTTTTAGGTGTGGAAAATCACACACGAAAGGACAGACTGATCTTGCGTTTTGAAAAATATGTATAGGCAAAGACAAAGACAAGTCGGTTTCTACATGTTTCAATCAGAGAGCAATCGGTTGGTGAAAAGATTGTATGAGGCAGGATACCGGTATCCCTTTGGAGCTGAATTTCTGAAAGAAAATAGTAAGAAATTCCGGATGATTCCGTTATCTTATTGAGGGCACAGTGTATCTGTGAACTAAGGTGGTACCGCGTTTTTAACGTCCTTGGAAAAGGACGTTTTTTTTATGAAAGCAGGAGGAAAAAAGATGGATTATAAAGAAACGTTGCATATGCCAAAAACTGCTTTTGAAATGCGAGGCAAGCTTCCGACAAAGGAACCTGGATTTCAAAAGAGATGGCAAGATCAAAAACTGTATGAAAAAATGTTGGAAAGAAGAAAGGATGCCAAATCGTTTGTATTGCATGATGGCCCGCCTTATGCCAATGGCGATATTCATTTAGGACATGCCTTAAATAAAATCTTAAAGGATGTCATCAACAAATCTCACTTTATGTTAGGAGAAAAGGTTCCTTATATTCCGGGCTGGGATACTCACGGACTTCCGATTGAAACGGCTGTCACAAGGCTTGGTTATGATCGCAAGAAGATCGGTATTGCCGAATTTAGAAAGATTTGTTACGACTTTGCGATGAAGCAGGTAGAAAACCAGAAGAAAGGTTTCTTATCCTTAGGATCGATCGGGGATTATGATCATCCGTATATTACATTACAGAAGGAATTTGAAAAACATCAGATCGAAATCTTTGCGGATATGGCATTGAAAGGCTTGATCTATAAAGGATTAAAACCGGTTTACTGGTCACCAAGCAGTGAATCCGCTCTTGCCGAAGCCGAGGTCGAATATAAAGATATCAAATCACCAACGATCTATGTGAAGTTCCAGGTCAAAGACGGAAAAGGTGTTTTAGATACCGATACTTATTTTGTCATCTGGACGACAACACCATGGACCATTCCGGGAAACCTGGGAATCTGTGTGCATCCGGATATGACCTATGCTTTGGTTAATACAGACAAGGGAAAACTGATCATGTTGGAGGAACTGGTAGAGCAGTTATGTCCAAAATTTGAATGTGAAACGTTTGAAATCATCAAAACGTTCAAAGGTAGTGAATTTGAATACATCACCTGCACTCATCCTTTGTATCCGGAACGTGAAAGCTTGTTGATGCTGGCTGACTATGTAACGGCGGATGCCGGTACTGGTTGTGTGCATACGGCACCGGCTTTTGGTGAAGACGACTTTAATACAGGAATGCGCTATAAGCTGCCGGTTTATTGTAACGTTGATGAGCAGGGGCGCATGATGGAATCTTGCGGAGAATGGCTTGCTGGACAATATGTAGAAGATGCCAATAAGACAGTTACAATGAAGCTGGACGAATTAGGGGCTTTATTAAATCTAACCTTTATTACGCACTCGTATCCACATGACTGGCGTACTAAAAAACCAATCATCTTCCGTGCTACGACACAATGGTTTGCCTCTATTGATAAAATTCGTGATGAACTGTTGGAACAGATTCATTCCATCAGCTGGGTACCTAGCTGGGGCGAGGGAAGAATGCACAACATGATTGCCGATCGTGGCGACTGGTGTATTTCTCGTCAACGTGCCTGGGGTGTACCAATTCCAATCATCTATGGAGAAGACGGAACGCCTTTGATGGATCCGGTTATCTTTGAACATGTAGCCAAGTTAGTTGGTGAATATGGATCCAATGTATGGTTTGAAAGAGAAGCCAAAGATTTATTGCCGGAAGGTTATACAAACGAACATTCGCCAAACGGTCTCTTTAAAAAGGAAACTGATACGATGGATGTTTGGTTTGACTCCGGTTCCAGTCATACCGGTTGCATGATCGAACGTGGTTTTGACTATCCGGTTGATTTATACTTTGAAGGTTCTGACCAGTATCGTGGCTGGTTTAACTCTTCTTTGATCATCGGTACAGCTGTTTATGGGAAAGCACCGTATCGTCAGGTTTTATCTCATGGCTTTGTCATGGATGAAAAAGGCGTTAAGATGTCTAAATCGCAATGGAATGCCGTAGCACCAAGTGAAATCACTAAGAAATACGGTGCTGATATCTTACGTTTATGGGCTTGCAGTGTGGACTATCAGGCAGACTGTTCCATGGGGCAAAACATCTTAAAGCAGATCAGTGAAAACTATCGTAAGGTCCGCAATACGTTCAGATTCCTGATGGCCAACTTAGATGATCAGGCATTCACAAAAACAGATTGTCTGCCTTTTGATGAACTGGATGCCTTAAATCAATACATTCTGATTCGTTTAAATGATGTCGTACAATCTTGTGAAAAAGCATATGTGGAATATCGTTTTGCCGATGTTGTACAAACTTTAAGCAATCTGATGACAAATGAATTAAGTGCTTATTATCTGGATTACACAAAAGATATCTTATACATTGAAAATATCGATGATAACCAGAGACGTCAGGTACAAACCGTGCTTTATACAGCTGTTGAAGTCTTGACAAAATTGTGGGCACCGATCTTATGCCATACCTGTGAGGAAATCAACGACTTCATGCATTTTGATGAAGAATCGATTCACTTAACCGCATTTAAATCTTTGGAGTTAAACTTCGATACGGATGCTTTACGTGAAAAGATGGAAACATTGTTCAAGGTTCGTAAAGATGTATTGAAGGCTATGGAGGAATCCCGTGCACAAGGTGTGATTGGTAAATCCCTGGAAGCCAAGGTCAGCGTACATGTGGACGACCAAACGAAAGCCATCATGGAAGAAATCGTGAAGAAACCACAACAATGGTTGATCGTTTCCCAGTTTGCCTTTAGCAATGAAGAACTTCCAATGTATGAGTTCTGCGGTGTAAAAGTTGAACATGCCGATGGTCATGCCTGTCCTCGTTGTTGGAACTACACAACCAGTGAAAACGAAGATGGACTTTGCGATCGCTGCGCACATATCTTACATAAATAACAACAAAAAAGAAGTTGTTCTGGAAAGGATACTATTTCCAAACAGCTTCTTTTATTTTAAAGATACACTATCCAGTTTTTTGGTCGGCATAAGATAAATTAGCAAATCTTTATCTTGATTTTTACCAAAATAAGAAAAACCTACACTTTCATAAAATTTTCTAAGTTTAGATTCATTTTTACAGTCAATATGAATAATTGGACTTGGGCTGTATTTATTTTTTTCTTTTATCCTATGAAATGCTAATTCGATTAATGATGTACCACTTATTAATTGATTATAGTTATTATGATAATTTTCTGAGAGTTGACCAATTAAATGTGTATTGATGTGCCTTCCAAATGAATAGGTAGTACCAAAAAATTTTTTCTTTTGAGCCCTTGATATTTTAGAATCCAACACAAGATGACCTGATGCCAGGGAGTAGACTCCACATAGTTTTGAATCATTATTATTGATTGCATAGACTAAATAGGTTCTAGCTAAATTAACTTTTTCAAATTCTATAGCCTTTAACTTCAAAAAATATTCTACATCTTTGTTTAAGGGACAAGAAAACTCAGCAAGAATTTTTTGGATGTCATCGTTGCTGAGTTTTAATTTATAGATTAAATCATTAAGGCAGACCGTTTTATAAACAGATTTATTCATTTAATCCTAAAATTCGTAGAAGTTCTTCTTTGTCTCTAACATCTTGATGTCCCTTTACTGTTTTAAGTTCAAGCTTCCGTGTATCCAACATGATATTACAAATTCTTTTTAAATCAGACCGGTTAATAGTATATACATCAGTAAAACTTTTTGTTGCCATAAGGACACCCCACTTTCTGCTTATATAGTATATGAATTCAATAGGTTTTATAAGTGAAAAATATTAACGTATTGCTTTGTTAAGGCTAACCATTTTTAAAAAATTTTCGCTAAATTCAACTAAAAAGTTGATGATTCAACATGAATAGCGTCAGATTCAGGGATATTCTTTGATATATAAAGGAGATTCCCTATGATCAACGAAACATTCTTGAACCATCTAAAACCAGTAGAACTCGAATTCATT
>NZ_JAXKBY010000045.1:0-6403 GCF_036552745.1 Faecalicoccus sp. | reverse complement strand
GTATTATGTCATGAAGATTGTGCCCTGCAGATGCAGGATAATCGGATTGATATTCAGGTTTTAAATCATACGGATAAGGTTCAAAATTCTCTGGATTTTCTAAGGATTCAACTGGAAACAGTAAGCGAACAATATCCGCAATCCATTCAAATCACAAGAAAAGAGGTGTAAGTATGCGTTTTAGTTTAGATATTCAGTATTTCGCTTCTAAAAAGGGAGTTGGTTCTACTAAGAACGGTCGTGATTCCCATTCGAAACGTTTAGGGGCCAAAGTAGCCGATGGTCAGTCTTGTCATGCCGGAAGCGTTATCTATCGTCAGCGTGGTACAAAGATTCATCCGGGAACGAATGTAGGACGTGGTGCTGATGACACATTGTTCGCAATGGTCAGCGGTGTTGTACGCTACGAACGTCTTGGTAAGGATAAGAAGAAAGTTTCTGTTTATCCACAGGCATAGTTGATAAGATCCCTTCGGGGATCTTTTTTTCAAGAAGGAGGAAATCTTATGTTCGTTGATCAGGTCAAAATACATGTACAGGCGGGAAAAGGCGGTGACGGTATCGTTAGCTTTCGTCATGAAAAATATGTAGCTTACGGTGGTCCTTTTGGCGGCGACGGCGGAAATGGCGGCAGTGTCATCTTTCAGGCGGATCCGGGTATGACAACTTTGCTGGATCTGCGCTATCATCGAAAAATCAAGGCCACTCCCGGTGAAAAAGGAAAAAATAAAAAGATGCATGGGGCCAATGGGGAAGATAAGATTGTCAAAGTTCCTTTAGGTACGATCGTCAAAAGAGAAGATACCGGACAGATTATTGCCGATCTAACCGAGCCACATCAGCAGCAAGTCATTGCCAAAGGCGGTAAAGGCGGTCGCGGCAATTATCATTTTAAATCCAGCCGGAATACCGCACCAAAATATGCGGAGTTAGGAACGCTGGGGGAAGAATTTGACTGCATTGTGGAGCTTCGTGTATTAGCAGATGTTGGTCTTGTCGGTTTTCCAAGCGTTGGGAAATCCACTTTATTGGATGCGGTATCCAGAGCAAAACCGGAAATCGGTGATTATCCATTTACAACGATTTCACCCAATGTCGGTGTCGTACAGACTAGAGATGGCCGCAGCTTTATCATGGCAGATCTGCCCGGCTTGATTGAAGGTGCCAGTACCGGAAAGGGTTTAGGACATCAGTTCTTACGGCATATTGAACGTTGTCGTGTTATCGTGCATGTCGTTGATATGGGAGCCGAAGAAGGCCGTGATCCATTGGAAGATTATAAGATCATTAACGATGAGCTTGGATCTTATCAAATTCGTTTACTGGAAAGACCACAAATTGTAGTAGCAAATAAAATGGATCTGGAACATGCCGAAGAAAACTTAAAGCGCTTTAAAGAAGCTTATCCGGATGTTACGGTATATCCGACTACCACTATCATTCATGAAGGAATCGAGCCGGTTTTGACAAAGGCAGCCGATCTTTTGGCGGTAACTCCGGCCTTTGCCATCACCGATGGTGAAATGAAAAACGATGGTGTTGTTTATACCTTTGAAGAGAAAAAGAGCGATCTTCAAATTCAACAAGTGGATTCTCATGTATGGGAAGTTTCCGGGCCAAGAGTGGAAAGAGTCTTTGATATTCAAAAACTGAATACCGAAGAAGACTACTTTGAATTTGCCAATAAAATGCGTTATCTTGGTATTGATAAGGCATTGCGCGAGGCTGGATGTGAAGATGGCGATACTGTACAGTTATTAGGCTATGAATTTGAATTTGTCGAAAGTTAAAAACTATTTGCATAAAATGAATCGATCGGAATATGGGATGATTTCTGTATTCCGATTTTTTACATCCTCTTCTTATATGTAAATACAAAGACAATGTGCATTCTTTTTATAGGAATGAGAAAAGATATGCTAGAATATACATAGTTTTAAAGGAGACACTTTATGGTGCGCCAGTTCGGTGCAGTTGATATAGTTGGGTGAAACTCCCAACCTGGTAACTCTTGGAGCAAAGAGGCCAGTATCCAGTCCTTGGGCATTGTATCGTGAGGTGCCATGTTAAGCGTAGGAAGGAAAGACTTAGAGCCCTAAAGCGAAAGCCTGAAGCCATCTAGCGTCGTTAGTTCTGACAAAGTGGTGGGTGATGCTCTCATAAAGGCCGCAACCAACATAGATTGAATCGTTAAGCCAGATTCAATCGGACACCACCGGCGTTTTAAAGCAGGGCGAGAAGTCAAGGTATCAACTGCATACCTGGGAGGTCTTATAGTTTCCGATAAACACGGTACTGTTGTTACAAGTGCCAATAACACAAGAACAACGGGAAGAGCTGTAAGAAGTCCGATGAGGTCATAGTAGTGATGAAGTGTATGAAAGTACATGGAGCGAAGGACCGAAACACAGTTACGTTTTCTTGAAGGGACACATGTTGAGACACTGGAGGTTATAAAGACATGGAAACAAAACGACAAGATATAAGAACATTGTCCAACAAAATATGGCAAGAAAGAGTGATCCATTACTATATCCATGTAAATATATGGGAAGGTAGTCATATTACATATAACAGACATGTTTGAAAGTAACAGTGGGGAGCCGTATGCGGGAAAACTGCACGTACGGTTCTTAGAGGAGTTTATCTCCAATTGTTTATTATAGAGAGAGGAGTTAAATTTACTTATGAAATTAATATCATGGAATGTAAATGGAATCAGAGCTTGTATCAATAAAGGTTTTATCGATATCGTAGATACACTGGATGCCGATGTTTTTTGTTTACAGGAAACAAAGGCACAGCCGGAGCAGATTGAAATATCTAAAGAATTATATCCCTATCAGTATGCATATAGTGCTGTTCGAAAAGGTTATAGCGGGACTATGATTTTGTCTAGAAAGGAGCCGCTTTCAGTTTCTTATGGTCTGCAGATTGAAGAACATGATCAGGAAGGGCGTGTCATCACGGCTGAATTTGAAAGCTTTTATTTAGTGACGGTTTATACACCAAATTCCGGAGATGGACTAAAGCGTTTAGATTATCGCATGGAATGGGATAAAGCATTCAGTTCGTATATTCAATCGTTGGATAAGCCTGTTGTGATCTGCGGTGATCTTAATGTGGCCAATGAAGAAATCGATATCAAAAATCCTAAGACAAATCGAAGAAATGCAGGCTTTACCGATGAGGAGCGAGACAGCTTTAAAGCTAACCTCTTACCGTATTTAAAGGATACGTTCCGTACCTTATACCCAGACAAAGTGCAGTATTCCTGGTGGAGCTATCGTTTTAATGCTCGTAAAAACAATGCCGGATGGCGCATTGATTATTGGCTGGTAAGTCCGGAGCTGATGGAAAAAGTAGAAGATTCTAAAATATTAACAGATATTTATGGTAGTGATCATTGTCCAATCGAATTGGATATTACACTGTAAAGGGAGGATTTTCTTTTGATAGCGTTTATACAGGGACCGGTACGACTCATACGAAATGATACGATCGTTTTAGATGTACAGGGTGTAGGATATGAGGTCTATGTGAGCCATCCTTACAATTTTAAATTGGGAGAAGATCAGTTTTTATACACCTATCAGCATGTGCGGGAGGATGCGATCCTTTTATTTGGGTTCGTACATGAAAAGGATTATGAAGTCTTTATGCGTTTGATCAATGTAAAAGGAATCGGACCGCGTACGGCATTAAATATGTTAGGAGCCTGTTCAGGAAAAGAGATGATACAGGCCATCGAAGAAGATGACGTAAAGCGATTAAAGGCTTTGCCGGGTATTGGGGCAAAGACGGCATCACAAATCGTTCTTGATTTAAAGGGAAAATTTGTATCGGCCATTGAAGAAGAAAGTGTGGATACAAATCCTGTCTGGGAAGAAGTCAAAGAGGCGCTTTTATCCCTTGGTTATAAAGGAAATCAGCTGTCAGGGGTAAAAAAAGAATTGGCTTCACAGGATATCAGTGTGGATGCGATGCTTCGTAAGGCATTGGCTTTGCTTGCGAAAAGAAATGGGGTATAAATTTGGATAGAGAAATGGATGCACATATGCAGGAGCAGGACAACTTTGAAAAAACGCTTCGTCCCAGCACCTTGCAGGAATATATCGGACAGAAAGATTTAAAACAGAATCTCAGTGTTTTTATACGTGCTGCCAAACAGCGTCAGGAAGCTTTAGATCATGTTTTGTTGTATGGGCCGCCGGGATTGGGAAAAACAACATTGGCTTATATCCTGGCCAATGAAATGCATGGAAACATCAAAACGACAAGTGGTCCCAGCATTGAAAAAAGTGGAGATTTAGCGGCCATTTTAACGACTTTGGAGCCAGGCGATGTATTGTTTATCGACGAGATACACCGCTTGCCAAAACAGGTGGAAGAAGTGTTGTATCCGGCCATGGAAGATTATTGTCTGGATATTTTAGTGGGAAAGGATAGTGCCACTGTACACAATATCCGTCTGACCTTACCGCCTTTTACTTTGGTGGGAGCTACAACCAGAGCCGGCGATTTAAGTGCACCTTTGCGTGATCGTTTTGGTATCGTATCGCAGTTAGAATATTATGCATTGGAGGATTTAGAAAAGATCGTAAATCGAACCAGTCATGTGATGGATACGACGATCGATCCGGAGGCCACACATGAAATTGCCTTACGCTCTCGCGGGACACCGCGTATTGCCAATCGTTTATTTCGAAGAGTACGGGATTTTGCGCAGGTCTATAATGAAGGAATCGTTTCACTGGATGTGGCCAAGGATGCTTTGGATCGTTTAAAGGTCGATCATCTGGGTCTGGACGCAGTCGATCATAAATACTTACGTGGTATTATCGAACGCTTTAAGGGTGGCCCTGTAGGCTTGGAAGCGATTGCCTCCAGCATTGGAGAAGAACCGATGACCCTGGAAGATGTGTACGAGCCTTATTTGTTGCAGATTGGTTTTATCAACCGAACACCAAGAGGTCGTGTGGCAACGCCAAAGGCTTATGAGCATCTGCAAATCAGCTATCAAAATCCTTTGTTTGAATAAGTCGGAAAAACCGGCTTTTTCTTTTTGTCCTTTCCAGGCTTTTGTACCATAAAATATTAGGAAGCGTGCTATAATAGTTGCATGGCAAATTTAACAACATTTTCAGAAAAAGTTTTACGATATTTAGAACCGGATGAAAACCGGTGGTCTTGCTGGCTTGAAAAACAAGAGCTTCAAGCCGTCAGCGATGCCTCTTGTATGCATGCATTTGTGGATTGTATTAAAAATGCGCGAGAACAAAACAAGAAAGTGATTGTCTGTGGAGATTATGACTGCGATGGTATTCTGGCAACGACAATCATGGTGGATGGCTTGCAGAAGTATGGCTTAGAAGTCGGATTCTATATTCCGAACAGAATCAAGGAAGGATATGGGCTTAACTGCAACACTGTCTCATTGGCTCATAAAAAAGGCTACGAGTTGTTAGTGACGGTTGATAATGGGGTCAAGGCGCACGATGCACTTTCACTTGCCAAAGAAAGTGGTATGGAAACAATTGTAACCGATCATCATCGAATTGATGAAGAGATTTGTTGTGATGTACTTGTGCATCCCACAAAAATGGAGGAGTCTTTTTCAACGCTATGTGGTGCGGCTGTTGCCTATGAGTGCATACGGGCACTAGGTGTCGATACACCTTATCACTTGATTCTGGCATCCATCGCCAGCATCGGTGATGTTATGCCGGTAACCCATCAGACAAGAGCATTGATTCAAAATGGCTTACAGCTTTTAAATACATCAAAAGAAAAACATACTTATATCTTGGCCAATGATGGCATGTTGAATGAAACTAGCGTTGGTTTTCAGATCGTGCCTAAATTAAATGCGATTGGTCGTTTAAGCAATATGGCCAATGTGAACAATGCGGTTCGTTATTTTCTAAATCAGGATGAACGAGAGATTCGTCGGTTCTACGATCAGATCGTTCACGTCAATGATATGCGCAAACAAATCAGTACAAAGATGACAGATTGTGCTTTGCGTAAGTGTACCCCGCAGGATCCTGTCTTACTGGTCAGTGATCCAAGCTTTCATGAGGGCATCATCGGTCTTGTGGCCGGCTCTTTATGCAGTCAGTTTCAAAAGCCGGCTATCGTGCTGGCACAAAATACGGATAGCTATAAAGCCAGTATGCGTTCCCCGGAAGGTTTTGACTGTATGGATTTTTTATCCGGGTTTGACGATTTTAGAGCCTTGGGTGGTCATACACAGGCAGCTGGTTTTTCTCTGGATCTACAAAGCTTTCCGGCATTTGTCAAATATGTCAAAAAAGCCGGAGCAGCTTTTCATTGGACGCCTTTAAAAAAGAATACTCTGCACATCGAACCGGAAGATATCACAACGCAGTCTGTACAGAGT
>NZ_JAXKBY010000044.1:0-1841 GCF_036552745.1 Faecalicoccus sp. | reverse complement strand
GTATGTAATGTATCTAAGATCTTATCCGCTGTTTCCGGCAGGAAACTCTTCAATAAAACAGCACTGATACGAATAGATTCCAATAAATTATACAATACAGTTGCCAAACGATCTTTTTTATCTTCTTCCTTGGCCAGCGCCCAAGGCATCGTCTGATCAATGTATTTATTGGAGCGACGAAGCAGCGTAAAGATTTCATCCAACGCATCCCCCACGCGCAGTTCTTCCATTTTGGCTTCCACTTTAGATAACGTGTTCTGGGCCAGTTCGATCAATTCTTTATCAACATCTTCTTCAACATGTGGATTTAGAATCTGTCCGTCAAAATATTTATTGGACATTGCTACCGTACGAGAAACCAGATTTCCTAAAATATTAGCCAGATCGGAATTGATTCTTTCTACGACCAACTCCCATGTGATCGTTCCATCCTGTGCAAACGGCATTTCATGCAGGCAATAGTAACGCACCGCATCCACACCAAAATGACGTACCAAATCTTCGGCATAAATAACATTTCCCTTAGATTTGGACATTTTTCCATCCCCGATCAAAAGCCATGGATGTCCGAAGACTTTCTTTGGCAATGGTTCTCCTAAAGCCATCAGGATAATCGGCCAGTAGATTGTATGGAAACGCAGTATGTCTTTTCCGATGATGTGGGTAGCCGGCCAGTATTTTTTATACTTTGGATCACTGTTGCCATAGGCATCATAGCCTAATGAAGTGATATAGTTGGATAACGCATCGATCCATACATAAACGATATGACCTTCATCAAAATCAACCGGAATTCCCCATTTAAAGGAAGTTCTGGATACACAAAGATCTTGTAATCCCGGGCGTAAGAAGTTATTCAACATCTCGTTTTTACGAGATTCTGGCTGAATAAAATCCGGATGCTCTTCAATGTATTGAATCAAGCGATCGGCATATTTCTGTAAATTTAAGAAGTAAGCTTCTTCTTTGGCTTTTTGTACCGGTCTTCCACAATCCGGACATTTACCATCCACTAACTGCGATTCCGTCCAGAATGACTCACATGGTGTACAATACCATCCTTCATACACTCCTTTATAAATATCACCCTGTTCATACAGCTTGCGGAAGATCTTCTGTACACGCTTCATATGATCTTTGTCCGTAGTACGGATAAAGTAATCATAGCTGGTATTCATCAGATCCCAGTTGGAGCGAATCTTTGTCGAAATGGAATCGACAAATTCCTGGCAGGATACACTGGCTTCCTTCGCCTTTTCTTCAATTTTGATACCGTGTTCATCGGTTCCGGTCTGGAAGAACACATCGTATCCCTGTGCTCTTTTAAAGCGGGCAATCGCATCACTTAAAATGATCTCATACGTATTTCCGATATGAGGTCTTCCGGATGTATAGGCGATTGCAGTTGTTAAATAAAAAGGTCCTTTATTTTCCATATTGTCCTCCTATAAAATAAAAAAAGCCTTCCTCCCAAGGACGAAAGCTTCGTGGTACCACCTTAGTTCGTATCTGTATAGATTACAAATACCTCATTGGCCGTTAACGCCGGCTACGTTTCTTTCTACATTATTCAAAAGAACGGCTCCAAGTCCATGTTCCCATCTTTTCTGTCACAGAATTTCACCAAACTTCTGCTCTCTTTGCACAGTCCAAATGGTACTCTACTTTTCTTTGCCTTTTAATGCCTGTATTATACGATAGAAATTTTGTTTAAACAAGTACATAGAAAAAAGAAGGCGAAAACACCGAGGCTGCTGAAAAAGTCTTCAAGAGATGAATAGAAAAGAATCTTTCGAAAAAGCAAAATATAAAGAGGTTAGAATAAGTGATCACAGTATGCT
>NZ_JAXKBY010000043.1:0-10558 GCF_036552745.1 Faecalicoccus sp. | reverse complement strand
TTCCTGTACCTCGCTAAAAAGGTAAGTCTGAATCACTTACATCTAATGTTTCCCCTTGCATATAGTCATATTTCGGTGCCATAGCAGACTTTTGTTGCGTTCCATAGACGTTTGGTTGTCCATATGGATTTTGGCTTGTGGTATCACTTTTTGGCTCTAAAAATTGCACGTTATTACATATAACTTCTGTGACATAGACTTTTTGCCCTTGATTGTTTTCATAGTTTCTTGTTTGCAAGCTTCCTGTAACTCCGATCAAAGATCCTTTGTGTAAATACTGCGCCATATTGTCTGCTGCTTTATTCCAAGCGACACAGTTGATAAAATCTGCATCCGGTTGACCTTGTGATTTAACAAGACGATTAACCGCTAAAGCAAACTGCACAACACTTTTTCCATTCTGTGTTTTTCTTAGATCTACTTCCTTACAAAGTCTTCCTATAAGATTCACTGAGTTCACTACTCATACCTCCCTGCTACAATAGCTTCACGTCTTTTTTCTTCTTTCATGTGCTCATCGTGTGCTAACGCATGAAGTACAACTTTATCTATGTTGTACTTCAAACAGAACTTTCCTAGTTCATACGCTTTTTTTTGTTGTTCTAATGCTTGTTTTAATTTTGATTCACTAACTGTTAATGCCATACTTTACTCCCAAATATTAAACATATACTTCTTAATCCGTTCTTCACCAACAACACTTCTAAATTCTTTAATATTTTCTTCACTTCCAAAATAGTTAACATCTTGTACAGAATAAAGACAACAACTTATATCTAATCTTTTGTATTTGGTTTCATAATAGATATAGTAATTTTCTTCTCCCGGTACAAACTCTTTCTTGTACTTGTCCACTTGTTTTAAGAACCACATATAATCTTTGGCTTCTGTAAGTGTTCTAAATACAAAATCACGACTAAATAAATATTCATCTTTTTCGCAATTATATATTTCTTCGTCAATAGCTCCATATGCAGTAATGTAATAATACTTTTCACCTTTTTTCGGTATATATCTTCCTTTTTGTTTTACTTTTTCAATGGCAAAGCCATTCATCAATCTTCCCCAAATTTCCATGCTTGGGTTTTCATATCCATTTCCCCTTTTTCTGTAGAGAGTTCCGTATTCATCAAAATAGTATTCGTCTTTAAATGTTTGAGAATCTAACTTAAATAGTTCATTAGGTTTCAGATTCTTTTCTTCCATGTATGTTTCTATCCATTTATTCATTTTGCACCTCGCATTACTTATCAATTACCTCGCAATTATCTAATGCTTCTCTAAACGTTATGTTTAAATCAACATTTTCAAAATATCCCCTATTGAACATGTACCTCACCACATAACATTCATGCAATATACGACCGTTCCAAGCTTCGTCTATATCAGTATAAGATTTTATCAAATCATACTCCCACCGTTTTAGTTTTATCTTTTCTTCATGTTCTTCTAAAACAGCCTTGATACATTCATCTACGCTTTCTTTAAATTCACATTTTGCACAAACTTTATCTGAACAACCCTTTCTGTATCTGCATACGTGCGCAATTATACAAAGGTATGATTCCGTATTTATCGATTCTTTATTCGCTTCTAAATTAGTCATTCTGTTTCTCCTTTCGAGTTTTATTCGAGTGGCACTCGTATGGTTTAGGCAAAGGCATCCATGCTAGAATGAAGTCTAAATCTTCCCAATAAACACCCAACCACCATCTTTTGCTTTCTTCGAAATATGCTCCAATATGATAGTGACCGCTTTTTGTATAAATAAGAACATTTTCGAATATCTCTGGCAATCTTTCTTCTACTGGTATCCATTCGCCTACTTTTGGTTGTTCGTTGATAATCTGTTTTAAAACTTCAACACCACCTATTCCATAAAAGTTCTTTTCTAATACTTCGAGCAATCGTTTCTCATCAATCACGATTCCACCTCTTCATACGTCTTTTCAAAGATATCGGGTTTACACGGATAAAACTCTCCGTTGATGCCCTCGATGATGTAGTCACCGATATAGGCTTCATGCACACCTCCAAGAGTTTGAATAAACAAAGCTATTTCTTCGTATATTTCACGCTTATTGCTGAATATGTTTTTTGGTTTTCGGATCACATGCTGAAATTCTGCTTTATCACAAAAATCCAACACCTCATTATTGTTTATACCATCCCACTGTATAGCTTCAATAACAACTGGTTTCTTTCTGTATTTCTTAATCATCTAACCACCCCAATTCTGACATCTGTTGATATATAGCTCTTACTTCTTCAGGTAATAAAGCATTATTTTGCGTATATGCATTAACTTCTTTTTCTATGAGATTAAACATGATAGCCCAGCCTTTGCGATATTCAATGAAAGCTGAAGCTTCAAACTTTTCCCACCCCATACTTTCAAACATTTCTTTTGCTGTCATTTTTTACCTCACTTTTTAAAACATTCATGTCATAACCACTCTTAACAAATTTGATTGTCAAATCATGGTTTATCGAATTTCCAAGTTTCTGATAAATCAGTTCCATTTGCTCTCTACTAAAATCCGTCTTTAGATAATAATTTATACGTTTTCTTATCGTATCTTGATAATATAAATTATGTTCATGATTATTGAATGGTTGTGTTTTATACGTATCTCTTGAACACCATTCTAATAATTTGTACTTAATATCTTGTTCACTATTTACATCATCTAGACCAAAATATAAATTTGTACTACTATAAAGAATAAGTTCGTTCAGTCTGTTAATATATGAATTAGGGAATAAATCCATTAGTCTACCGATATATGATTCCATTTTCATTCCTGTACCTCCTAAAAAGTTTCCATTTAACCTATAATTATCTTGACAGTCACAAACCTTTAATTTTTCCTTATTTCATGCGCAATACTGTCATTTTTAAAGAGTTAAAACTTTTTGTAATTTTCACTCTTGTTTTTACTTGAATACTTTCCAGTTTTCTTCATCTATCAGTTCCCATTCGCAGGGCATCCTGTTATCTATCAAACATCCATTACCTTCTTTAGAAAAAGGGCATGTAAAACATTCACCATTTTCACCGCATATATCCTTGATCAGATGTAACGCATTCAATATTTCTTCTTTTGTATATTTCATGACTCCTCCTAAAATAAGCTTTCCTGCTTGTATTTCTGACTGTTGAAAATCTTGATCAGATTGTCATGCGACTGCGTAACAATGGAAAAATACATATTTCCATTGATTTCAAAATATCTGTATAAACAACCTCCATCTACATTTTTATCAGGTATCAAAAGTAAAATATGATTCCCGTGATCTATGTAATACTCAGCACAATCCATGATCAGCTTTGTATATTCATCTGCCGGTTGTGCATAATATTCTTTCTTATCTGCCAAATTATACGCTTTCATAATTCTCCTTTCGTAAACCCATAATTCCTGTTCCAGTTATCTATCATCGATTCATACTCATCCAAAGTAGAGAGCCATTCTCTCCCTTTTTGATCCACTATGATGTAGTATCTGTACCCCGCAGCATTAATAACTTCATAAAGCTTTCCACCATGCTCCAAATCTTTTATGAATGTTCTTTTTCTATCTCTCACTGAATTTTTGGTTGTACTTGTTGAAGTACACTTTCCTCCTTCCTGTCTGGCCTCTGTTCTTTGCACAGATCAACTCATACTCTGACATTGAAGCATTGTAGTCTCTTGTAATATCATGCAGCAGCAATATACTGTGCGCTGTCTGCTCTACCTCTCCACTGTCCTTTAGGTTGATCAGCTTAGGTGTATCGTCTGTATCACGATTGAGCTGACTCAATGCGAATACCGTGCAGTCATAGTCTTTAGTCATTGTATTCAGCTCTATCATCGTATTCTGAATACGTTCTCTGGTATTTGATATCTTTCGGTTTGTGATGTATCCGATATGATCCACAAAAACAATGCAGTGTTCCTTTCTTGTTTCTCTTGCCACAATCCTTTGAATTCCCTCTATTGACTTAGATCCGTTGTAAAGTTTGAATTTTAATTTGTTTTCAAAGCGATATGCGGCATCCGATAAAAAGCCTTTTTCCTTGTCTGTCAACTTACCAAATCGATTGATAGGTACACCGCTTTGCATAGCCATCAGTCTTTGATAGATTTCCTTTTCAGTCATTTCCAGATTGAAGTACAGACACATATATCGCTCTGCCAAATCGTTTAGTATATTCAGTGCAAACGCTGACTTACCAACACCAGTTCTGGCTCCTATGACATTGACTGTCTTTTTAGCCGGCTGCACGATATCCCGATAAAAAGCGCTGGTCCTGAACTGCAGCTTTTCTCCGGATCTCTGTAATTCAACCATGATCTTGTCAGCACTCCATTTTGATGAAGTTCCCAAACTGTACTCATTGCCCAGTTTTGATACACTGGACTGAAATTCTTCGAAGGTAATGGCATCGTTTTCTACTTCAACGATGTATTCCTTTGCCTTTCGAATCGATAAACCCGTCTGTAATTCAGCAATCATTTCATCGTATCTTGATTTCTGATAGCTTAGATCCATCAATTCGATGTACAATCCATCAAGTCCCTGTTTGGACAAGGCAGGAAGAATGTCTTCCATCGCCAGTGTTCCTTTTTTTTCTGCTACCAGCTTGCATTGAACAATGATGGTTTGATAGGCAGGTATCGTAAACAGCTCTGCTTTCAGATTTGGATCTTTGATCAGATTGTCATCGTTGGATGCGATTGCTGCAACCTGTTGTTCCAGATATTCCTGTCTTTCCATATGATCCTCCTAAACGTATGGCATTGATCCGTAAGGATCGCTTTCTTTTTTCCTGACCTGGTTCAAATATCCTTCAAACTTACCGCCAAATAAAGTTTCCGGTCTTAGATATTTTTCCATGTCATTGCCAAGCCATTCAGAACACTTCACATCGATAACCGTAAAGAAATCTTCTTTTCGATAGCCTTCCAACCATCTGGCATGAATCTTCGTTTTTGTTTTAGAAGAATTGGCCTTGTAATGTGTACCTGCAACAGAATTCAAATGATCGATAATTTCTACATACGGTATGTTTTCTGATACTGATAAATCAGCGTCGTCGGAAACCGGACTATATATATTTAATTTATTATCATTATTGTTTGTTGTTGATTGTTTGTTAGTTGGCTTGTTGATTGGTGTGTTGTCTGTTTGTTGAAAGCCTGTTGATTCGTTTGTTGACTCATTTATAAAGCTTTGATAAAAATCGTATTTTGTGACGATTATTAGCGTATTTCTTTGTGTTGCTTGGCGTGTTATGTCGCCTGTCTTTTCCAAGTTTTTTAAACATGTTCTTATTTGTTGGACACTCAAGCCTGTTTGTGCCGATAAAGAGCCATAAGAAGTAATCAAAGTTCCTCTTTTTATGATCTCACCTCGCCACTTTTCATCGGCATGATTGGCCATCAGTAACAGATGAATGAACAAGGCTTTGGTATTGGTTTCTGTGTACCATTCCCAATTCACTATCTTTCGATGCAGCATAATATAGCCTTGCATATTTGACCACCTTGCTTTCTATCAATACTTCATTTTTTCCATTTTCTTTCGTTTCATTGCATCGGTTGTTCGTGTATATATCCTTGTTGTTTCGATGCTGGAATGGCCAAGAATATCAGCCAGTTCTGAAATGTTTCCACCTTCATCCAAAAATTGAATCGCAAACAAATGCCGGAAACTATGCGGATGCACTTTCGACAGTTTAATACCTCTGCACATGGATGCAATCTTTTTCATCCGCTTATAAATCGTTGATTCGTGGATCATAGTTCCAGGATTCTTACCCCGAAATATATATCCCGTTTTGATATGATTTTCTTTGCAGTAATGTATCAAATCTCTTCTTAGATCCTGGCGTATAATGACATTTCTAGTCTTTCCCTTATTGGAAACAAGAATGTAATTCGACTTTATATTTTCTACGGTAAATACCTTTAGTTCCTCTGCCCTGATGCCTGTATAAGCAAATATCTTCATAATGAAGTAAATATCCATCTGTCCCTTTTCCTTTGCCTTACGCAGCATTCTTTTAAGTTCTACAGGCTCTAAAACATCTTCCAAAGAGGATTCGTTCTGGAGCTTGACATTCTTTAAAACATTCTTTGAATAGTGCTTTTTCAATTTGTAAAAAGAAAAGTCAGGATCATCTTTGATTTCCATGTATTTCAGAAATTTGTTGATCACCGTAATATAGTTGTTTACTGTCTTCGGTTTATATTTTTGAATCAAGTTTTCTTTGTAACGAATAAGTTCTGCCTTATCAATTTCATCCGGCATGGCATCCAAAAAAGAAATAAGAATATGCTCATAATGTTTTAAAGTATTCTTTGATTTCTCATCTTCTTTTTCTTCTAAAAGATATTGCGATAAACTATCTTTCATTTCTGACTTTTTCAACGAGCATACCTCCCTTTCCATCCTATTTAGATTTCTTTACACCATTCCGGAAACACCCAGTAGTCTGTACCTTTTATTCTTCCCAGAGTTATAGTTTGTCCATTACCTTCTCCCGGAGGCGATGTCTTTGACTGCACTATCGGTAATCCGTCCACCTTATAAATCCAATCATTTTCGATTGGTCTTCTGTCCATATCATTCAGGAAAGCCTCGGCCGAAAAACACAGTAGTTTACCAGTGAATGCGTTTCGTATCATTCTTCATCACCTTCGAGGTAGTCATGGCATGCCCATAGTTTGCCTAGTAGGTAAAAGTAGCATTCCTTATCATCCATGTCAGGTAGTTTGTCCTTGAACTCATAAATAAACGATTCGGCCTCCTGGCAAGCATCAAGCGAATTCCAAGCGTTTTCGCAGCCAAATAACTGTCTTAATCTCTCATGATAGCCAGTCAGAAAATCTAAATTCCTTTCCTTTGGCTTATTTGGTAGTTGATACATATGTTTTCCTCCTTTTCTTTTTGTGTTAAAATAGGAGTGGATATTTTAAATTATCCACTATTGAGCGCTTTCGACTTTGGACGGTGATTGCGCTTTTTTTAATGCCTTCTCATACACATATCCCGTGTACTCCCAAAACAGTTTAGGCGAGATATAGTAGTTGTACCGGTTACTTTCCTCGTCGATCTTCATAGCCATGCCAATTGGTAATAAGCCTCGGATCAAAGCCAATCGGATAAACTGCGGATCTTTTCCCATGACCTCAGCGGCCAAAGTTACCGGTACTGCTTCCCCTGTAAACTCAGGTGGTTCCAAATACATGCTTGCCATATTTACCTCCTCTCTATAAAATACCCAATTGACCGAGTATCGTTGTTAATCCCATGACTGTTGAAATCAAAGTCATCACAACGATGCATGTAACTATCAGATATCCACATGGTTCTAAGTTTTTATTAACAACAATTGTCATTGCAGGTTTTTCTTTTTCTTCGTTTCTCTTACTTCTGTTAGGCCACTGAAAGGCTTCAGTGTGTAAGAAATCATCTTGTGGTTTGTTCATGTTCTCATCCCCTTTCTTTGTTTAAGTATTTTTATTTTAAATTGTTGTGTTATAATCGAACTAAATGTGAGGTATTATAATGAATAAAAAATTACAATTGCCGTTTTTTTCAAACGGAAAACTTGAAAGCTTTCGGGATACCACTGTGTTTTTAGAAGATTTGCATTTTTGCCCTCATTGTCAAAAAGATATATCTCCAAAATTTGAATTTGGTTCATTCCATTACACTAGTAAATCTGGTGAAATGAATGAAGTTTTACAAAATGGCCATGTTGACTGTGTTTTTGAATGCCCTTCATGTCATGAATCTATTTCAGTAAGATATGAAATAAAATACACAATCACTACACATAGTTTTCTTCACTGGGATTCTTTTAATATAGATAAAGTATCGCCATACCCTACACTTAAATTTCCTTTTGATAAATCAATATCGACTGTTTCTCCCAGATTTGAAAAAATATATACTCAAACAATTCAAGCAAAAGCTGAAGGTAAAGATGAACTTGTCGGTATTGGATACAGAAAATCAATAGAATTTTTATTAAAGGACTATTTAATATCCAATAATTCTGATGAATTAGATTCGATTTCCAAGATGCATTTAGCAGATTGTATTAATAAACTTGAAAATCAAAAAGTAAAGGATTTAGCTAAAGCTTCTATTTGGTTAGGCAACGATGAAACCCATTATGTTAGAAAACATAGTGATTTAGGAATTTCCGAATTAGAGAAATTCTTAAATACTCTTGTATCGTATTTAACTTTTGAAATAACAGCATCTGATGCCTCAGAATTCATTAATCAACAAAAGACTTCAAAAAATCCAATTTAGCCTTTATTATATTTTCGACCCTTTCCAAATACTCAATGTCATCACACTCTTTGATTAATTCAAGGAGTTCTTTTTTCTTTTCGATTTCCATCTCACACCTCCATCTTGTAGAAAAATTGTTATAACTTAATCTGAATATTGTTCAAATCATCAATAATCTCTTTTAATGTATGTTCAATTATTTCTACCGTTTGAGCTTCAGTTGGAAGCTCATTTTTTAATACCTCCAATATGGCTTTTTTAATTTTTAAATAGTTGTCAGCAGTCATGACAAATCCATCACTGAATTGAATATTTGTCTCCATTTTTTTCTTCACTCCCTCCCTGCGGGTGTTGAGTTGATAGATGTTGCGTTATCGCAACTTAATCTCCAAAAAAAATTAACCCTGCTTTTTTAGAAGAAATTCCTAATGCCGATACTAAACTCTGTGCTGTAGATACTGAGCAGCTTCTTCCATTCAATAAACGGCTAATTGTTGATTTATCAACACCGCTATGCTTTGCCAATTCGTTGATAGACCAATTCTTTTTTTGAATTTCTTCATTTAATGTGTCTACATCCACTTTCATATTTCCTCCTTTCCGTTGCGTATTCGCAACTTCTGATTTTATTATATCTTTTTGTTGCATAAAGTCAACACTTTTTATTGCTTTTTTGCAACAAAATATTTATACTGAAATTACAAGGAGGATATTCAAATGGAAAGTGTTCAAGAAAAGATAAAAAAAAGAAGAAAAGAGCTTGGACTTTCACTGGAAGATGTAGCCAAAGCTTTAAATGTTAATAGATCAACAATATTGAGATATGAATCTAAGAGCATCGAAAAAATGCCAATAGACGTAATTCCACCATTAGCCAGGATTTTAAAGTGCTCGCCAGAATATTTAATGGGTTGGGAAGATGATGAAGTCAAACCTGTCAACATCATCTATGACGACTACTTCCCCTTACATTATTGCACTAACCTTTCTGCTGGATCTCCCAGTGAACTGTTGGAAGCTGAACCAGATGCCATCGTATATGTACCTATAAAATTCCAATCTCGTAAGAAACGCCTCCATGCTTTTCTTGTCAATGGAACTTCCATGAACAATGTTATAGAAGATGGCTCCATCGTAGTAGCAGAAGAAGTGCCGGATACAGTAATAAAAGAAGGAACCATAGTAGTAGCTTGGTTCGATGGAGAAGCAACCGTCAAGAGGATCTATCCAGGAGACACACAAGTGACCTTGATGCCGGATAGCACGGATAAAGGTCATCAACCAATTATCGTAAATACACAAGAAACACAAATTTATATTTTCGGCCGTGTCATATGGCATATGAATCCGGATGACATCGAAAAGTACTATTAGGAGGAACACAACATGGGACTATTTAATAAAAAAGAATTACAGCGTATCTCCGAATTAGAAGAACAAAATAAGAAACTTCGAGAAACCATTGATTCTCTTGGTGCTAGAGATTATTTAGAAGTAAAAGAGAAAATAGAGCAATTGGCAGTCCAATATGAGAAAGACAAAAAGCAAGCTGAAGGCAATATAGCTTATTTAAACAACAGAAAAGAAGAATTACATCATCAAATCGATAAACTTAAATCAGAAATAAAAAATAAAGAATCTGAACTTTTCGATATATCGGAAGAAGTAGAACTGCAAGATTTTGGGATTTATAAACCTCACTATGATTGTTTGACATCCGATCAATATAAAGAACGTATTACCGCTAATCGCCTACTTCAAAAGAAAATGGTAAAAGAAAAAACAGCCATGAATTATTTTGATGGTTGGACATTAGACGGTAGCAAAGCAAAAGGACGCGCAATGAATAATGACAATATGAAAATGGTAATGCGTGCTTTCAATTATGAATGTGACTCAATCATTGACAAGGTAAAATACAATAACATAGATAAAATTAGGGATCAAATCTATAAATCAGCCAATTCAATAAACAAGCTAAACAATCGTAATAAAATTGAGATTCGATCAGAATATATCAATCTAAAAGTACAAGAGCTTGAACTCGTACACGAGTATAGACAGAAGAAACAGGAAGAAAAGGAAATTTTAAAAGAGCAAAGAGCTGAAGAACGAGAACAAGCTAAACTCCAAAAAGAGATTGAGGCTGAACGTAAAAAGATTCAAAAAGAGCAAACGCACTATCAAACAGCTAAGGAAAAATATCTAAAAGAATTGGCAGCTGCAGAGGAATCTCAAAAAGAAGATATTCTCAATAAGAT
>NZ_JAXKBY010000042.1:0-11390 GCF_036552745.1 Faecalicoccus sp. | reverse complement strand
CGCATAGCACGTCCTTCAACCAGTTTTGGTAAGAAGGCCTGAATACCCAAACGGTGCAATGTCGGCGCACGGTTCATCAATACTGGATAGCCATCGATAACCTTTTCTACGACATCCCACATCTTAGGATCACGACGTTCAATCAGTTTTTCGGCATTTTTCGGGTTGGCTGCCAATCCCTGATTTACGATTTCATTGATGATGAATGGCTTAAACAGGTTGACTGCCATTTCACGTGGAATACCACATTGATACATCTTCAGATCCGGTCCTACAGCGATAACACTTCGTCCGGAGAAGTCAACACGTTTTCCTAACAGGTTTTGACGGAAACGTCCCTGTTTACCCTTCAAAGAATGAGACAGAGATTTCAAGGCACGTCCACCGGCACCGGTAATCGGTTTGGAACGACGTCCGTTATCGATCAGCGCATCCACTGCTTCCTGTAACATACGTTTTTCGTTTTGGACGATAATGTTTGGTGTTCCTAAATCTAACAACTTACGCAGACGGTTGTTTCGCGTAATGACACGACGATATAAATCGTTTAGATCGCTGGTTGCGAAACGTCCACCATCCAGCTGCAGCATAGGACGCAGATCCGGTGGTATAACCGGAATATTGGTCAGAATCATCCATTCCGGTTCGTTTTCACTTTGACGGAACGCATTGATCGTATCCAAACGTTTGATCAACTTTTTACGTTTTTCTCCCTGGGCTTTATCCAAAGCTTCCTGTACGTTCTGATATTCTTCTTCCAGATCAACATCCTGCAACAAACGAAGTACGGCTTCGGCTCCGGTCTGTGCCGTAAAAGCCTGACTTCCGTAAATCGCGATATTTTCACGATATTCTCTTTCCGAAAGAATCTGTTTATAAGCTAAATCCGTATCCTTTGGATCGGTTACGATATAGCTGACAAAATATACCACTTCTTCCAGCTGTTTTGGTGTCACATCCAACAACAAAGCCATACGGCTGGGGATTCCACGCAAGTACCAGATATGAGCCACAGGTGCTGCCAAATGAATGTGTCCCATACGTTCACGACGAACGCTGGCCTTTGTGATTTCTACCCCACAACGGTCGCAGACAACACCCTTAAAGCGCACTTTTTTATATTTCCCACAGGCACATTCCCAGTCCTTGGTTGGACCGAAAATGCGCTCACAGTATAAACCGTCACGCTCTGCTTTTTGTGAACGGTAGTTAATAGTTTCCGGTTTTGTGACTTCACCATGTGACCACTTTAAAATGGTTTCCGGTGAAGCTAAACGTACCTGAATTGAGGCAAAATTATTGATTGACATGTATTACTCAGCCTCCTCTTCTTCTATTTCATCGGTATTTTCTTCTTCCATATCGTTGACAAGTTCTTCTTTTGGAAGCGGTTGATGTGCTACTGGCACATCATCGTCATCATCCGGATTTAAATCGACTTCATTGTTGTTTTCATCCAACAGACGAACATCGATAGCCAAACCTTGCAGCTCGTGTACCAATACACGGAAGGATTCAGGTACACCCGGTTCCGGAATATCCTTACCTTTGATGATGGCTTCATATGTCTTGATACGTCCCTGAATATCATCGGATTTGATCGTTAAGATTTCCTGCAGCGTATGAGCGGCACCATAAGCTTCCAAAGCCCAAACTTCCATCTCTCCAAAACGCTGACCACCGTTCTGTGCCTTACCACCTAACGGCTGCTGTGTTACTAATGAGTATGGTCCTGTTGCACGGGCATGCAGCTTATCGTCAACCATGTGTGCCAGCTTGATCATATACATGACACCGACACTGATTCGTTCATCAAATGGCTGACCGGTCTGTCCATCGTACAATACCTGTTTCCCATCGCTGGTCATCTGTGCTTCTTTCATGATGTCGGCCAATTCTTCATTGGATACACCATCGAATACCGGTGTGGCAAATTTTACGCCTAATTTCTTAGCAGCATAACCCAGATGGATTTCCAGGATCTGTCCGATATTCATACGAGAAGGTACACCAAATGGGTTCAAGATGATATCAATTGGTGTTCCATCAGCCGTAAACGGCATATCCTCGATTGGAAGGATCTTGGAGATTACACCTTTGTTTCCATGGCGTCCGGACATTTTATCCCCTTCGGAGATCTTACGTTTCTGAACGATATAGACTTTAACACGCATGTTAACTCCCGGTGGAAGCTCCGATCCATCACCACGTTTAAAGACACGGATCGAATGTACGATACCGGCTCCACCATGTGGTACCTTTAAGGAATTGTCACGAACTTCACGTGATTTTTCACCGAAGATCGCCAATAACAGTTTTTCTTCCGGTGATACTTCACTCTGTCCTTTTGGCGTTACCTTACCAACTAAGATATCGCCTTCTTTTACTTCGGCACCGACCATGATAATTCCGTTTTCATCCAGTTTACGAACTGCACTTTCACCCACGTTTGGAATATCACGAGTGATTTCTTCCGGACCTAACTTTGTATCACGGCAGTCAATATCATATTCTTCAATATGAATGGATGTATAGACATCATCACTGACCATACGTTCAGACATGATGATGGCATCCTCATAGTTATAACCATACCAAGTCATGTAGGCAATAGTTACGTTTTGTCCTAAGGCCAACTCACCGTTTTCCATAGAAGGACCGTCGGCTAAAATATCGCCTTTTTCTACTTTTTCACCAACTTCTACGATGGGACGCTGGTTGATGCAGGTAGAAGCATTACTGCGGGCAAATTTACGCAGCTGATACGTATGTTCTTTATGGTCTTCCGTTTCTACAACGATACGAAGACTATCAACATACTTGATTGTTCCATCTTCCTTGGCCACGATACCGACACCGGAGTCTTTGGCAATCTTATGTTCGATTCCGGTTCCGACATATGGTGAATGTGGCTGCAACAAAGGTACGGCCTGACGCTGCATGTTGGCACCCATCAGGGCACGGGAAGCATCGTCATTTTCCAGGAATGGAATACAAGCTGTTGCTACCGATACGATCTGTTTTGGACTAACGTCCGCCAATTCTACATCTTCACGATTGGCAATGATCGTTTCCCCACCTTTACGCACAACGACATGTCCATTGATCAAACGACCATCACGAACCTCGTTGGCCTGGGCAATCAGGTAATCACTTTCTTCATCGGCACTTAAATACACCGCTTCTTCCTGTACGGTACCATCTTTATTAACAATACGATATGGTGTCTGGATGAAACCATATTCGTTGATCTTGGCATACGATGTCAGGTTGGAAATCAAACCAATGTTTGGACCTTCCGGGGTTTCGATTGGACAAATACGACCATAGTGAGAAGTATGAACATCTCGAACCTCGAAACCGGCACGATCACGTGTCAAACCACCAGGTCCTAAGGCAGAAATACGACGTTTGTTTGTCAATTCAGCCAATGGGTTCTGCTGGTCCATGAACTGAGAGAGCTGTGAACTCGAGAAGAATTCTTTGATGGCCGCTGTTAACGGACGAATGTTTGTCAGCTTTCTTGGTGTCAGGTTTTCCAATTCCTGAATGGACATACGCTCTTTGACAACACGTTCCATACGAGATAGACCGATACGGAACTGGTTTTGGATCAGTTCACCAACCGAACGAATACGACGGTTTCCCAACATATCGATATCATCGGTTGAGCCTACACCTTCCATAACATTCATATTATAAGAGAAGAAGGCATACATATCAGACATTGTGATCGTATGTTTATTGGCTAACGGATCATTTCCGCAGATTTTGATCTCATCGCCTTCTTTATCAATGACATAGACTTCCTGTACACAGGCACCGATCAACCATGCGGTGATTTCTTCCTGGTTGGCACGAATACGCAGTGCCTTAACAACATCCTCTTCCAGAGCATCCGGTTCTACCCCTACGGTATAGCGTGGTGCTACTAATTCCATCTGCGCATCTACAATGTCCTGTCCTTTGGCATTGGTCAAACGACCCAAAGCATATAAACGCTGTCCGTAGTTAAATACAGATTCACTGTTTTCAGCTGTCAAAACAACCGGGCGAGCAATCAATCCACCGTAAACGGCAATTTCTTCCACTTCCTGCAGTTCTTTAACATCCTGTGCTGTCAATACAGTTCCCTGTTCGTAATATACGCCATCCACTTCTACATCTTTTGCCAGGATTCGTCCGATCAAGCCACTGTTATAGCTTGTTGGAACGCTGACGATGTCTTCTTCATGGAATTCAGAACGGAACGGATAAGGCGTGCAATATGGTCCTTTGGCAAGCTGTTCACGTAGTGCATTTCGCTGGTCACGGTGAATGACAGTACCCTTTTCCATAAACACATTGCCATCAACATCCACGATATCATGTGCAAGCGTTGTACCATCCATTCTGGCAATCGCATTCAATTTTTTACGCAGCTTATAACGTCCGGCTTTTGTCAGATCATAACGACGATGATCAAAGAACTTCGCCTGCATCAACGTAATGGAACCATTTAACGTAGGAATTTCATCACTTCTCTGGTTTTCATAGAAAGACAATAAAGCTTCCTGTGTCGTCTTCACTTTGTCATTCAACAACGTGTTTTCAATTTCTTCATATTTTCCAAAGAACGCCGTATATAACAACAAATACAAGTTCATGTATTCACGATTTTCCGGATCGGTTGCGACTTCATCCCAGTTTCTTCCCATGGCCTTTAAGAAGATTTCCATCTGTGTCGTATCCGTTGTATTTTCGTTCACTTCCAGATTCAAAGACATACCGATTGCTTTAAAAAGGATCGTAAATAAAATCTTACGGCGACGGTCGATCGATACATTGATCGTTCTTCCGTTTGAAGTCTTCTTTTGTTCGGTCATGAATTCCAGCCAAGTTCCACGACTTGGAATCAATTCACAGGCATAGTTCTGTTTTCCGGTCTTTTCATCATAGCTTTCTGAGAAATAAGCCCCCGGGCTACGCACGATCTGCGAAACGATAACACGTTCCGCTCCATTGATGATAAATGTTCCGGTTTCCGTCATTAACGGGAAGTCACCTAAATAAACTTCTTCGTTTTTCGTAACGACTTCTCCGGTATTCGGATCGGTAATTTCCAGTTCCATTTCCGCATACAAAGGTGCCGCATAATTGCACTCTCTGTACATGGATTCTTCCGCATTATATTTTGGCTGTGCAAAATGATAGCGAAGAAAGTTCAACTTGATATTTTTTCCGTAGTTTTCAATCGGATAAATTTCTTCAAATACTTCCTGAATCCCCTGTCTGGTAAACCATTTAAATGAATTGGTCTGAATCTCAACAAGGTTTGGTAATTCCAGTTTTCCACTTACTTTGGAATAATCTCGACGTGTTGCTTTTTTGCCACATTCGAGGATGTGATACGCTTTGTTTGTGTCCATGCATGCCATCCTTTCGTTGATTTTTGTCTTGCGTTGTAGCCTAAGGCGCACTACCCCCTTAGACTATTATGCAATTTATTATATTAGCTTATAGAATGCAAACTGTCAATTCTATATTAACACATTTTCTTGACAAATTTTAAAAAATGTTCTTTCCCCGAAAAAATCGGCCTTTTTCCATACTTTCCTTAAAATTGTTTACGCACCATAGCTGAATAATTCGCATACTCACAAAAACCATAGCGTGTGTAAAAGCTTTTTGTGGATGGATCGGAAGAAATCACTTTTATATAGAGCAGCTCATCAAAAAAGCTTAAAATCTGTTTCATCATCTGATCCGCAATATGCATTCCCTGATATTCGGGATCGACTAAAAGATAATGAAGAAACGCAACGGTTTGACCATCATCTAAAGCACGTACTAGTCCCACCAGTCGATCTTGATCCCATGCTGAAATCACATGTGTCGAGTTTCGCATTGCTTTTACCAGCTTTTCAGGATACTTGCCCGACTCCCAGTTTACAGACAAAAACAATCTTTGCAGCTGCGATGCGCTAAATTCCTTTGTATCCTTATATTCAATAAGCATTTTTTTCTCTCACTTTCTCTGTATCCAAAAATAAAGAAAAAGATCTCATCACAAGATCTTTATTCCATTTCTAATACATGTTCGAACAAAAAACGTCCTAATGCACTTTCATCATTTGTATATTCACTGACCACATTGGCAGCTGCTTTGGCCCCATCCGATCCATTTTTCATGCAGACACCCATGCCTACCTTTTCTAACATCTGAATATCATTGGCTTCATCGCCAAAGGCCACACAGTTTTCCAGATTCACACCAAAGTGCTTGCACAGCTTTTGAATTCCATACCCTTTATTAATAGCCGGATCACAATACTCAAATAAGTTATTGGCCGTATTAAAACCAACACAGTCTTCTCGTTTAAACTTTTTAGAACGCTCTAAAACTTTAGGCATATAGTCCGGATCACAATAAATGATCAGCTTATTGACCGTTCGATCCTTTAAAAAGCTTTCCAGATCGATTTCAATTTCGGTTTCACCAAACAACTTCGCATGTGCCCTTGTTTCCGGAGTGGATTTACTGGTATAGCGAATATCCCCAACCAACACATGAAAAATGACATCCATATCCTGATAAAAATGTATGATATCCAGTATGATCTCTCCATCCAATAAATGATATTCTTCTTTGGTACGACGACGTATATCATAGATCACACCGCCATTCATCCCCATGATAAAGCTGACACTGTCCGCAATCTTCCATTGTTCAAGCATCGCATGCACAGTTTCTACCGGACGTCCGGAAGCGATACCGAATAAGATTCCCTGATGTTTTAAAGCGCTAATGGCCTTTCGATTAAGATCGGATACTTCCTTTTGACTGTTCAAAAAAGTTCCATCTAGATCAGTTGCCACTAAAGTCACTGTATTCTTCATACGTTCTCTCCTTTAATTATTTCATTTCCAAAGCTTGCTCGTTCTTTCTTCGCTGTCGATCGATCTCGATCCATTCATCCAATGTCATAGGCTGATAATCGGAATACATGCAGAAACAATTGATAAATTGACATGGTACGTGTTCCATACTCCCTGCAATACTGCGATGCATCTGCTTTTGGACAAAGTTTTGATACGCATCCAGGTACATTTGATCCTGCGTTTTATGAATATGACCATGCAGCATAAACGTTTTGGGATTGCCGCTTTCATCTTTTCTATATTGTCCATTGTAACAGGCAATCGGATAATGACAAAGAACGACCTTTCGTTTATTTTCATTCAATTCCGCATAGTCTTTGATCCATAAAAAGCGGGAGGCATCAAAGTCCTTATCGTTTAAAAAGCGGTCATGGTTTCCCTTGATCAAGTACAGACGGCCATGAAGCTGCTTCAAAACTTCCTGGGTTTCATCGGCCTTTCCCCAACTGAAATCACCTAATATGACAACTTCATCATTTTTCCGCACTTTCGCATTCCACCGCTCAATCATATAAGCGTTCATCGCCTCCACCGATTCAAAACCTCTTTGATCCATATGTTCATTTAATGCACGATGAAAGAAATGACAGTCCGCAATATAATAGCGCATGATCTCACCTCCCTTATGAAAAAAAGCGGTCAAGCCGCTTTACTCTACTGTACATGTATAACCAGAAGCTTCCTGACTTTTACGAGTCTGTTTTAACGAGATATGCTCGCTATCCCTTTCTCCTTCCTGTAAAAGACCGGCTTCTACAAGTTCTTTGTCATTGGCAATTTCATAATTTACACGCAATGTGATCTCTACATGATCTTCTACTATCTTTCCGGTTGCCTCAACACCTTTCAGGTCATATAAAGACTGTAGCGACTGATTGATCTTATCTTGAATGCTTTGTGCATCCAGATCCTCTCGTATTCCCAGATCCGCAAAAGACATCGTAAATACCTGTGTCATATTTTGAATCTGATCTCCTTTTGCCTCAAACGTTAATGTATCGTTTTTATCACTGGTACATGTCATTGTGGCCGGCGTCTTATCTTCTTTCTGTTCTTTTTGTGTACGGCTATTATCCGTATTAAAATCACTTAATCTGGCACACCCGCTAAGCAATGCCACCGATACCAGGATCATCCCCAATTTTTTCATTTCATCAGCCCCTTAACGCCTACAGTGTATCATAAGCCTTTTTTAGATTTCAAGATATCAAAAAGACGGATCAAGCCTTCTTTAAATTGATCTGGATCTTGCCCCAGACCTAAACGCATAAAGCCTTCCTGATCAAAACAAGCGCCGGGCACAAAAAAGATGCCGTGCTCTTTTAATAAATATTGCGCTGTTTTTACGCTGTCTTTCATCCCTTTGATCTCTAAAAAACATACAGTTCCGTTTTCGGGAATCACACAATCAAATAAATCTTGATCTTTTAACCATTCTTTTAAAAAGGACCGATTTTGATCCAGGATCGCATTTGTTCTATGCAGAATCGATTCTTTGTTTTCTAAAGCCGCTGCACCTAAGGCATCTAATAAAGGACCCGTTGAGATCATCGTATAATCTCTTCGACTGTTGATCTTAGTGATCAGATCCTGTTCGGCCTTGATCCATCCTAAACGAAGCCCCGCAAGACCATACATCTTGCTTAAAGAAGATGTGCTGATTCCTCTTTGATACAGATCACTGATGCTTGGCAAACGATTTGGATCCCGATAGACTTCATCGCATAAAATATAGATTCCTCTTTGATCACAAACCTTGATCAATTCTTCTAAAAAAGGAAGTTGAAATTGTGTACCGGTGGGATTATTCGGATTATTTAAAATGATCAATTTTGTATGATCCTGGATCGCATCCAAAAATTCCTGCAGATTAGGCTGCCACAGACTTTCCGGACGAAGCTGAATCGTAGAAACTGTACACCCTAAAGATTGGGGATAACTGACAAACTGCTGATATCCCGGAACACAGGCAATCACATGATCCTGTGGCTCTAAAAGGGTTTCCATCACAAGCACATTGGCCTCCAGACAACCGTTGGTGGTGGTAATATTTTCTACACTTCCGGTTTTATACAAAGATAAAATCTGTTGCCGAAATGCCAAACTTCCCTGAATCTCTCCATAATCCAGAACCAGTTTGGATACATCTGTCTTTACCATTTGTAAGAGTTGTTCCATAGAAAAAGAAGAAGCACAAGTGTCCGTCAAATTGTACTTAGCTTGTCCTTCATTCTCATTCATCCATTGTTCAACTTTAAAATCTGCCAGTTTCATTCGTAGAATACCTTACTTAAGAAATCTTTAGCACGATCGGATTGTGGATTGGAGAAAAACTCTTCACTTGGTGAATCTTCCACAATCTCGCCATGATCTAAGAATACAACACGACTTCCCACCTTGCGGGCAAAGCCCATTTCGTGTGTGACCACGATCATCGTCATTCCTTGTTTTCCTAAATCTTTCATAACTTCCAGCACTTCCTTGATCATCTCCGGATCCAGAGCACTGGTTGGTTCATCAAACAACATCATTTCCGGATTCATACATAAAGCACGGGCAATTGCCACACGCTGTTTTTGTCCCCCGGAAAGATTGTTGGGATAGGCATCTTTCTTGTCGGCCAGTCCAACTCTTTCCAAATACGTCAAGGATGTTTTTTCCGCTTCTTCCTTAGAACGGTTCAATACTTGAATTTGTGCCAGATTACAGTTTTCCAAAACGGTCATATTGGGAAACAAATTAAAGTGCTGGAACACAAAGCCCATTTTATTGCGCTGTTGACGATATTTCTTTTCATCCTTGGGATCCATCAATTCCCCATTCATATAAATTTTTCCCTGATCTACTTTTTCAAGACCATGAACGCATCGCAACAATGTACTCTTGCCGGAACCGGAAGGGCCGATCAAAGATACGATTTCTCCCTGATTGACTTCCAGCGATACATCTTTTAGCGCATGCAGTTGTCCGAAATTCTTGCGAATATGTTCTACTTTAATCACTGACAGCCAACCTCTTTTCTACACGTTTTCCAATATAAGAAATACTGATCGTCATTACTAAATAGAAGATCGCCGCTAAAAAATAAGGCGACATTACTTCATAGTATTCAGCACCTACGATCTGCGCACTCTTTAATAACTCAATAGCACCAATGGTACTTGTCAGAGAGCTGTCTTTGATCAAAGTGACAAACTCACTGATGATCGGTGGAACGATCAACTTAAAGGCTTGCGGTAATACGACAAAACGCATAGTCTGCCATGAACTTAATCCTAAGGTTTCACAGGCTTCCCATTGTCCTTTATCCACACCGTTGATCCCACTTCGAATCAATTCCGTTGAATACGCACCGGAGTTAATACTCATGGCAATGATACCAATTAAATACACATTGATTCGCAATACTTCGCCGGTAATGGCGGTATAGATCGAAGGAATCACCGAGAAGATGATCAAAATCTGTAACAACATTGGTGTTCCTCGAATCACTTCTACATAAAAGTTACCGATCGCACGCAATACGATATATTTAGAACGCTTGGCACTGGCTCCCAAAACACCGAGTATCAAACCAATAAATAGGGATAGTATGGCCATCCCTAATGATACTAACGCTCCTTTCGCAAAGTATAGCGCCGTCTCCAGTGTAAATACCTGCTCAAAGGCTGAAAACATACTATCCCTCTTCTTTCATTTATTCTACTGCCGTAAGACCGTATTCTTCACACATCTTGGCATAATCATCACTGGCGATGAACGCTTCGATGCATTTATTGATCAAATCGATCATATCTGTGTTGCCTTCTTTGGCAATGATGTAGTTCTTTTCATCCATCAAGACACCATCTAACACAGTAAAGTTTTCACTTTCGGCATAGCTCTTGGCGACACCAGAGTCGATAACAGCCGCATCATACTGATTAGCGCTCAAGGCATTCATGATATCCTGTACGTTTTTCAAACCTGTTACTTCTCCACCGGCATCCTTGGCAGCCTGTTCTCCGGTTGCCCCGGTTTGTGCCGCAATTGATTTTCCGGCCAGCTGATCGATGGAAGTAATATCAGAACCTGCCGGTACAACGGCTACCTGTGCAGAACCAAGATACGGCTCGCTCCATTCTACTTTTCTGTCTTCATCATAAGTGAATCCGGAAATTCCCAAGTCGATCTGATCACCCTGAATCTGTGTAACGATGTTATCGAAGTCCATCTGCTTAAACTCGAACTTATACGAAGTTTCTTCATTTTCATTCAAGTAGTTTTCAAACCAGTCAACCATGTCGATATCAAACCCTACCATCTCATTCTCTGTATTCAGACTTTCATAAGGTTCATAATCTGGTGAAATACCAATTGTGATCGTTTTTGTATCTTTGTCTTCTGTAGCCGGTTCACTGTTTGAACATCCAACCATTGTGGCAGCCATAGCAGCTGCTAATCCCATTTTTAATAATTTGCTCATATGT
>NZ_JAXKBY010000041.1:0-6474 GCF_036552745.1 Faecalicoccus sp. | reverse complement strand
TGACGATAGCGAAGTGGAACCACCTGAACTCATACCGAACTCAGAAGTTAAGCACTTCAGCGGCGACAATAGTTGGGCCTGCCCCTGCCAAGATAGCACGTTGCCGGGTCTTTTTTTATCCAGTAATTGATACTGGCTTTTTTTTTTGTTTATATAGTGTCCTTTTTAGCCGTTTTTATCAATACCATTGTAATTTTATATACACAATCTTATAGTATATTAAAGAGGTGATCAAAATGTCAGAAACTATAAAAAAATTTGATGGTGTTTCAATTGATACAAAGGAAAAAACGATGATGATTGAAAATGGCACAGAAGGTACATACGATTATCGGAAGATTAAAAGAGCTTTGGTTTTAAATGAAAAGGCTAAATTTAAAGGAAGTCAGCCTCCTTTTACTCAGCTTTTACCGCATGGTCCTGGCATTCCGGCAATCTTGACAGATCCATATGTTTACGTTGGTGTCAAGATCGTAATGGATGATGAAACAATTCTTTGTGTTTATACCTCAAAAGAAAAGACACAGACAGGTACAGACCAGTATATTGAAGATAGAAAACGTGCTAAAGAAATTGAGGAATTTCTTTTAAAGATCATTCATAAGTATTATCCGAATGTTTCTAATGATTGATCTATCGTAACATCCATATTCTTTTATAGAAATAGATAGAAAGACATATATTTAAAGTGTTTTCAAATGGAATTCTTTTAAGGAATCGACTGAAATCAGTTGATTCTTTTTGTTTTCTACAAGATAATTCTATAGGAGGATCAATCTCATGAAACGTAGAATACATCTTTCTCGACTATTGTTGATAGGACTACCCATTATTTTAGTTATTTCTATTCTATCTATTTTTTGTTTTCAGCTCTTTAAACCGCAAGAAGAACAAAAAGAAGATCATTCACAATCTTCTATTTCATCGATTACTTTGGAGAAGTTTTTAAAAACTTCAATGGAGCCAGTGGGTCAAACCATGTATGTTTGGGGTGGTGGATGGAATAAAGAAGATACTGCTGCCGGTGAAGAAACAAAAACAATCGGTATATCCAGGCAATGGAAGACCTTCTTTGAAGAACAAGACTCAAATTATAACTACGAAAATACTTTATATCAGATTCATGATGGATTAGATTGTTCCGGTTATGTTGGCTGGGTAATCTATAATACCATGGAAACCGAATCTGACCATGATGGGTATGTGATGCTTTCGGGGGAAATGGCACAAACGTATGCATCCTATGGTTGGGGCACTTATTTGACAAAAGATCAGGTGAAAGATTATTTGCCAGGTGATATTATGTCAAATGAAGGACACGTTTACATCGTTTTAGGAAGTTGTGAAGATGGAAGTATATTACTGGTACATTCATCACCGCCGGGTGTTCGTATTTGTGGTACGGACAATTTTGGAACCTGTACATCGCAAGCTATCACCTTGGCTGATCAGATCATGCGGGAACATTATCCAGAGTGGTACGAAAAGTATCCTGACTGTGTAGTGGATGCTTCTTATTTATCTGACTATGATCAGTTTCGCTGGAATACGAAAACTTTCTCGGATGCCTCTTCATTACAGACATGCTCTGCCAATCAAATCAAAGACCTGTTGTTTAAGGATTAACTAAACAAACAAGTCTTTTCTTTATTTAAATAGGATTTTATCGATCAATAAGAATAGAAAAAAGACATGGCTTTGTAGTAGAAATCCATGTCTTGGTGTTTCAATGTAAACTCTTTATTTTTGAACTTTAGTCTTATGGAAAGGTTCAATTGAATTGATATCGTAAGGTGTATCCTGATATACGATAAAGTTGATCCAGTTTGAGTATAACAAATTCGCACCACTTCTCCATGTAACCATTGGTTCTTTGGTATCATCATCATCATTTGGATAATAATTTTCCGGAACTTTGATTGGTAAGCCCTTGTTTTTATCACGAAGGTATTCTTTTTCCAGCGTGTGCCTGTCATATTCGGAATGTCCGGTGATAAAGATTTGTCGGCATCCTTCGGTAGCACAGGCATAGATTCCGGCTTTAGGACTGGAAGCTAAAACCTTTAAATAAGGACAGGCTTCGATATCTTCATCTTTATTGGCTGTATGACGTGAGTGGGGAACCATAAAAGTATCATCAAAGCCACGAAACAGAATAGAAGATTTTCGTACTACATGATGAGGAAAAATGCCAAACAGCTTTTCATCTAACTGTACTTTTGGAATACCATAATGATAGTACAAGCCGGCTTGTGCTCCCCAGCATATATGGAATGTGGAATGAACATGAGTTTTTGACCACTCCATGATTTCACAAAGCTCGTCCCAATATTCCACTTCTTCAAATTCCAAGTGTTCTAAAGGAGCTCCGGTGATGACCATCCCATCAAAATAACGGTCTTTGAACGCATCAAAAGTCTGATAGAACTTTAACATATGTTCTTGAGATACATTTTTGGATTTATGATTTTTCATCTGCATGAGTTCCAGTTCCACCTGTATCGGTGTATTTCCCAATAGACGTGCCAATTGTGTTTCCGTTTCTATTTTAGTGGGCATTAAATTTAAAACCAAAATATAGAGCGGGCGGATATCCTGTGTTTTTGCACGTGTTTCATTCATCACAAAAATGTTTTCCTGTGTCAGTGTTTTGGTAGCGGGTAATTCATTAGGTATTTTAATGGGCATAGTTATCTCTCCTAAGCATTCAATGCCTGATCAATATCATCGATCAGATCTTGCGCATCCTCTAAACCACAAGAGAATCGCACCATATCGGCACTGATACCAGCGGTTTTAAGTTCTTCATCACTCATCTGACGATGCGTTGTGCTGGCTGGGTGCAAACAACATGTTCTGGCATCGGCTACATGGGTTTCAATCGCTGCCAGTTTCAAATGCTTCATGAATTTTTCTGCCGCACTGCGTCCTCCCTTGATTTCAAAGCTTACAACCCCACAGGAGCCATTCGGAAGATATTTTTGTGCCAGTTCATAATAAGCATCGCCTTCCAATCCACTATATTGTACAGAACGGATTTTTGGATGCTTTGATAAAAACTTGGCTACGGCAAGAGCGTTTTGTGAATGTCTTGGCATACGAACATGCAGACTTTCCAATCCCAAATTTAAATAGAATGCGTTTTGCGGAGACTGAATGCAGCCTAAATCACGCATTAACTGTGCAGTGGCCTTAGTGATATAGGCGCCTTCCAGACCGAAACGTTCGGTATAAGTGATTCCGTGATAGCTTTCATCCGGCGTAGTCAGACCTGGAAATTTATCGGGATATTTTGTCCAGTCAAATTTTCCGGAATCGACGATACAGCCACCTACGGCCACTCCATGTCCATCCATGTATTTTGTCGTAGAGTGCGTTACGATATCCGCTCCCCATTCAAAAGGACGGCATAATACAGGTGTTGCGAATGTATTATCAATAATCAATGGAACACCATGTGCATGAGCCGCATTGGCAAATTTTTCAATGTCTAAAACGGTCAATGCCGGATTGGCAATTGTTTCGCCAAAAACAGCTTTTGTGTTTTCCTGAAAAGCTGCATCCAGTTCCTCTTGCGAACAGTTAGGATCAACGAAGGTAAAATCGATACCCATACGTTTCATAGTCACCGCAAAAAGGTTATAGGTGCCTCCATAAATGCTATTGGATGCAACGATATGATCACCATTACCGGCGATATTAAAGATCGCAAATAGATTGGCAGCCTGTCCACTGCTCGTCAACATGGCTGCAGTTCCGCCTTCCAGCTGGGCAATCTTAGCCGCAACACTATCATTAGTTGGGTTCTGAAGACGTGTATAGAAGTAACCGCTCGCTTCTAAATCAAAAAGCTTGCCCATGTCTTCGCTGGTCGCATATTTAAAAGTCGTACTTTGAATGATGGGAATCTGTCGGGGCTCCCCATTGCCTGGTGTATATCCACCTTGGACGCATTGTGTTCCAATTCCTTGTTTTGTCATGTTTATCCCTCTTTTCGTATAGGTCTATTTTAATTTTTGGAAACCTTATTGTCAAAATTTCTGTATAATATAGAGATAAAAGAGGTGTTGTGTATGAAACTATTTGCCAGTGATCTAGATGGAACGTTACTAAATAAAGAACATAAAGCCGATGCCATTATCAATCAAGGATTACAGGATATTGAAAAAGCCGGACATGTTTTTACAGTATGTACCGGGCGTAATTTATCTTTGACACGATCTGCCGGTCTTATCGACAGTTATAAGATCTGCATGAATGGCGCCTGTATTACCAATCCACAGGATACTGTGCTTTTCTCGCATCCCTTTGATACTGAAACGATTGCCTTATTGTTGAGGCAGCCGTTGTTTTCTTTTGAGTATCAGACCTTAGATGCGATCTATACATCGAAAGATGCGGACACATTTCGAGAGATTTATGAGAAAAACCTGATTTTACGAAATCGGAAGATACAAAAAGATATGGAAAAGAACTTGAAGAATTATGTATTTAACTGTACACCGGATTTTATTCTTCAACAAAAGGTTTATAAGGTCAATTTACATTATGCAGATGCATCTATGCGTGAAAAGGTAGATGCGTTTGTCTCAAAACATAAAGATACGATCATCAATGCCCCGAGTACAACTCGTTTGGCAGAGCTTACCCAAGCCGGTATCACAAAGGCAAATGCGGTTACAGAGCTGGCACAGTATTTGCAGATTGATGAATCGGATGTTTATGTATATGGTGATGGTATCAACGATATTCAAATGCTGGAGCGCTTCGATCACTCCTATTGTCCGAAAAACGGCTCTGCGCAAGCAAAACAAGCGGCCAATCATTTATTGGATGATTTTGAAACATACTCCGTAATTCGTCATATGCAGGAAGTAATAAGAGAATGATTTTAAGAGCGTATCAACCCAATGATTTTTTAGAAGTTTATGCTTTGTTTAAGGATACAGTCCAGAGAATCAATAGAAAAGATTATTCAGATAAACAAATCAAAGTCTGTCTTCAAAGTGATCTTGCACTTTTTCAAAAGAGATTGTCTCTGCATAAAAGCTATGTAGTTACAAATCAAGATAAGATCGTAGGTTTTGGAGATATAGATGATACCGGTTATTTAGATCATTTATACGTAGCGGCTGATAATCAGAGAAAAGGAATTGCCACCTGTCTTATGGAGCAGTTGGAAAAAGAAGTTTCCGGTCCTATTTATGCAGATGTTTCTATTACAGCACGTCCATTTTTTGAAAAAAGAAAGTATAAGGTAGTCAAGCATCAGACTGTACTATGTCATGGAGTAAAGTTACATAATTATAAGATGGTTTTAGAAAGGGATTGAGAAAATGAATCCCTTTTTTCATATAATGTATCTGTTTTCAATGATATAATGGTAAGGCTTGATATTGGGGAGGTCGATTATGAAAAGAGAACGAAATTGGATCAAAGATTTAATTTTTGTACTGTTAGGAAATTTTATCATCGCCTGCGAAGTTGCGTTTATCGTTTTGCCAAATGATTTACTGGATGGTGGCGTTGCCGGTCTTTCTGTAGCTCTGCAGCCATTGATTCCCATCGATCCGGTTTGGATGATCAATGGTTTGACTATTGGTTTGTTCTTATTGGGATTTGTTTTTTTAGGAAAAGAATTTGCCTTGAAGACAGTTGTATCTGCCATAGCCTATCCGGTGTTTGTGACAATACTATCCGGTGTAGCTGATCGTTTTCCTGTAGAAACGTTTGTACTACCTGATTACTTGGCAGCTATCTATGCCGGTGTGTTGGCCGGTTTTGGTTTAGGTTTGGCGTTTCGTGCCAATGCCAGCACCGGAGGAATGGATATACCAGCTTTAATCTTGCGCAAGTTTACACGTATGCCTTCTGGACAGGCAGTTATGATCATTGATGTATTAACCGTTTCTTTGGGAATCTTTACCTATGGACTTCAAAAGGCACTGGTTGGAATCATCACTGCGTTTATTTCCGGACAGGTGATCAATAAAACAGTATTGTTGGGATCACAAAGTGCCAAGAATGTGATGATCATCTCTTCCAAGTGGGAAGAAGTACAAGACTATCTAATGGAAACAATGTCCAGAGGTGTAACGGTACTCAGCGGTAAAGGTGGATATACAGCACAAGAGCGTCCGGTATTGATGTGCGTGCTTTCTCGAAAAGAGTATCCGCTTGTGGAACAAGAGGTCAACCGCATTGATCCGGCAGCCTTTATGATCGTTAGTGATGTCAACGAAATCCATGGTTCCGGTTTTACCTTTGAGGATGGAACAATCAATCGAAATGTATGGTAACATATTGTTAGCTTATATTGTATGAAAGATAGAGATATTTATACATTTGCGTATAAAAGTATCTCTGTCTTTTTCTTTTGTCTTGAAAAAATAATTATTCAAAAAACAATGAAAACGCTTGCATAATCATTTGTTGTATATATAATAGGTTATGTAAAGATATATAATGATATAT
>NZ_JAXKBY010000040.1:0-2150 GCF_036552745.1 Faecalicoccus sp. | reverse complement strand
TATTATTCATGTTTTATGAATAATAGGCCGCATTCTTTTCAATGTTTGTCAATATATTTGTTTGATTTTTTGATAAAAAAAAGAGAGGCGCACATTTTGTGTGCTCCTCAAAGTGTCCATTTTCTTAACTTAATGACATTGCCACTCGCTGGTTCTTTTTTCTTTACCGAGTTCCCCGAAAATAAATCAATAATGTCAACAATGGAACCAAGGCACAGAAAAAAGCTGAATATTTTTCATACCATTTTTGATGATGATAAAAAGACCAGCCAAGCCATCCCACATCTCCAACTAGACAACATATCGCCAATCCAATATGTAACATTGACATATGCGTATTACAAATCCATGTATAGATAAAAAAGATCAAGTTCAAGATAAAAAACATTATGTAACGATATACATCCTTCTTCATAGAAATCATCCCCTTATTTGCCCATATACTATATGCGTTTTCTGTGTTTTCAGTACTGTTTAAATGTGTGAAATTATCAAATCTGTCAAACATGAGAATTGCCTTCTCTGGCTTAAAACACGATATAAAAATATTCGTCATTTTTTTAATAGTTTTCCTGATTTATTTCGTATCTAATAGTGAGGCTATTATTGCTAGTATGTGAAATCTGTTTTTACCTGCCTTCTTTTACTGCCTTGTTTTGATTGCTGATAGACAATATGAAATGACGAAGGAAAACAATCTATAATCAAAGAAGTAATCAAGCAGGAAGAAGGAATCGCCATGGCAGACAAGATCATCAAGTATATGAGCCAGGAATGGATCGATCAGCTCAATGAAGAATTCGAACAGTTGAGTATCAATGACAGCATTCGAATGGAAAATGCACGAATCAAACGGGCAAAAAAGAAAGGCCGTGAAGAAGGACAGAAAGACCTAATAAAGCTATTATCCCAAACAATGACTGCAGAAGAGATTTCTAAAGCAACTCAAAAACCATTAGAAGAAATACAAAATATATTGAAATAAACTTATATTGTATTTATTCCAAAATCAGTCTCTACTAAAAATTGCCAGGCAAATTCAAAAAATGCCTGGCCCTTTTTATACAAATTGAACAAAACCTTTATGAATAGAATTCTTTTCTATCTATTTTTTACCCAAGTATCCAACAAAATTTACGGATATCTTCTTTACATTATGTGAAATTATCTTTTCTTTAGCAAACCGATTGACAGAGTGCTAAAAAGATTTATAATGATATCAATTCTTTTAGGAGGATAGATTCATGAACAATCAACCCAAACGATCCTTATATCGTTACTATGCCATTATATTAATTATTATCCTGGCTTTAAATTTTATTGTGATGCCTCTGTTCAATTCCAGTCGTATGGAATCAACAACATATTCTGACTTTTTAGATTCGATTGAAGAAAAAGATGTTGAAAATGTACAGATTGAAGACCAGACGGTATATTACACATTAAAAGGTGAAGACAATAAAACCTATGAAACCGGATTAATGAACGATGGTGATCTGGTAAATCGACTGGATGCTTCCGGTGCTAACTTTACGCAGGTCATTCCGACACAGATCAATCCGTTTATCTATTATCTCTTAACTCTATTTTTGCCGATATTTATCTTCTGGTGGTTTGGACGACGCATGTTTAAGAAGATCCAAAGCAAAACCGGAAACGAAAGTATGTCCTTTGGTCAGGGAGGCTTTGGTTTTGGGAATTTAGGAAAATCCAATGTAAAAGTCTATGAAGGCAAAAAGACCGGAAAGACATTCCATGATGTAGCCGGGCAGGAAGAAGCCAAAGAAAATTTAAAAGAAATCGTGGATTTCTTAAACAACCCGAAAAAATATAAAGAAATTGGTGCACAGATGCCTAAAGGTGCTTTGTTGGTTGGCCCTCCGGGAACCGGTAAAACTTTATTAGCCAAAGCAGTAGCCGGTGAAGCCGGTGTTCCTTTCTTCTCTATTTCCGGTTCTGAATTTGTAGAAATGTTTGTCGGTCGTGGAGCTGCCAAGGTCCGGGATTTATTTAAACAAGCACGTGAAAAAGCACCTTGTATCGTATTTATTGATGAGATCGATACCATTGGTAAAAAACGAGATGGTGCCGGATTATCCGGAAACGATGAGCGAGAGCAGACATTAAACCAGCTGTTAGCGGAAATGGAT
>NZ_JAXKBY010000039.1:0-5792 GCF_036552745.1 Faecalicoccus sp. | reverse complement strand
TATTATTCATGTTTTATGAATAATAGGCCGCATTCTTTTCAATGTTTGTCAATATATTTGTTTGATTTTTTGATAAAAAAAAGAGAGGCGCACATTTTGTGTGCTCCTCAAAGTGTCCATTTTCTTAACTTAATGACATTGAGCTCTTTAGAGCTCTTCTGAAATTCGAGAGAATTAAATTTTTTTATTAAGCAACTACTTTCCAAGGAACTGGTACTAATGGAGTATAGCTTCCTGCCCAAATACCGAAGACACCACCAATGATACCAATCAACAAGAACAATCCGATACACTTAACCGGTGTCCATCCTTTTTTAGAAATCAAGAAGTAGCACATCAAAGTGAACAGTAATGGAATCAAACAAGGAAGGATCATATTCAAGTAATCCTGAATATTGATGAATACATCTACCATTGTTTCTCCATCTTCAGCTACTGTTTGACCATTAGGAATGGAAATACCTAATTTAGTTCCAGCACCGTAGTTAGAAATCAAAGCACCTACAACGAATACACCTAATACACTAGCAGCATGTGTAAATGCTTTTGCGTTAGCTGTCATCATCTGAACAGCCTTCATACCTAAGTTATAAGACCAATACATCAGTCCATAACGCAAAGCCATTTCAACACCAAAGGCAATGATGAAATACAGAACTGGTCCTAAGAAGCTTCCTTCAATTGCCATATTAGCAGTCAAACCAGCAGTAATAGGAATCAAAGTATACCAGAACAATGCATCACCAATTCCTCCTAATGGAGCAGCAACAGAAATACGTACAGAACGAATCGTCTGAATATCCGTCTTCATCTGTTCCATTGAAAGAACGATACCCATAACAAATGTTACGGCAAATGGATGTGTATTGATAAAGTCCATATTGTGCGTCATTGAAGCAGCCAAGTCATCTTTATTAGTATGAATTTTCTGAAGACCTGGTAACAAGGACCACAACCAACCAGCAGATTGCATACGTTCATAGTTGAAGCATGCCTGCAACTGGCAAGAACGCCAAACCATTTTATTTAACGTTTTATTGTCAAGTCTAGGAGCTGGAGTTGTATCTTTATAAGAAGTCATTACATTAGATTCCATCACTTACACCTCCTTGTTGAGCGTTCTTTTCAATAGTTGTTAGTTTGAAGTCTAATAATGCGAAACAGATACCTACAAATGCAACTAAGATTAATGTTGCGCTTGCAAGAGGTGCGATATTTCCGATTACCAATGCGAACACGAAACCGGCCAACAACCATCCCCACAAATCATTAGACATCATAATCTTTAACAGGATACCGAAACCTACGAAACGCATCATTCCACCAGCAGCACTTAAACCACCCATAAACCAGGATGCCTTTTCTGCCAAAGACTGTAAAGGTTCAGACATTGCTGTACCACCAACATAAGCGATGATAGCGATAACAGCGAACAATCCACCTAAACATACCATATGGATATTCAAGGCACGAGTAATTCCTTTTGGATTTGCTTCAGCAGCCGCTTTATCACAAGTTGACATTAAACCAGAAGCAGCCGAGAACAATAAAGTAACAATGTACTGACCAAATGTAGCAAAGATCATACATGCACCTAATGCAGCGTTTACGTCCAAGTTTGCTTTTACAGCAAATACCATGGCAACAACACTACCTAATACAGCGTTCGGAGGCTGAGCTCCACCGACTGGCATATTACCAATCATCATTAGTTCGTAAGTACCGCCTACTACAAGACCAGTCTGAACATCACCCAAGATGATACCCATGATTGGACAAGCGATAATAGGACGGTAAATAATTTCTGTCAGTGAGAACTGGTCAATCGCAAAGATAAAAGTAACAATGGCCAACAACACCAACTCGATAACATTAATGTCCATATTCTTTTCTCCTTAAACACTTTAGATTATTTCCAAAGCTTATCTAGGCTTTCCGGTGCGATATCAGGTACACGCTGAATTTCTAATTCAACACCCAGTTCCTGCAATTTTTTAAAGCAGGCAACATCATCATCGTTTACAGCTACAGAAGTAGCTACCTGACGTTTACCTTCGGCCATGTGCATGTTTCCAATATTTACTTTTTTAATTGGAACACCGCCTTCCACAAGTTTCAAAACATCTTGTGGAGTTTCACAGATGATAAAGATTTTCTGCGCAGGACTTGCTTTTCCGATAATGTCGATCGTCTTCTGAATAGAGAAGAAACGAGTCTGAGCATAAGCCGGAGCAGCCATGTTCATCAATCCCTGACGGAATTCATCACCTGCAACTGCGTCATTGGCAACTAACAGTAAGTTGGCCCCTAAAACACCAGACCACTGTGTCGCAACCTGACCATGAATCAAACGATTGTCGATTCGAGTTAATAAAATGTTTGGCATATTCTCTCTCCTTTCATGATAGCGCTTTCTTTCCACGAAAATCTATCTGATATTATTATAATACAACCTTTCATTTTTCCTTTACACATTTTATTTATAAGTTTATACTTTTTATTAAAGAAATGTAATTTATAATTAAAAGCCATAAATATTAACTCTTTTAAGAGCAAAATATCACAAATTATCTTTAATTAACGGAAAGGTTGTAAAAACTATGTTAAAAAGAACTACTAATTATCTCTTTCAAACATTCGGAAGTGTATTCTATGACATGAAATCAGCCATTCAAGGTGAATCTACCGTCTCTAATTCACTATATTTGTCCAATAAGGAATTTGATTCTTTCTACTATTCCCATGCACCGGTCTATATTACCTGTGAAAAAGGAATCGTCTTATTAGTTGTCAGTAAAGATGGTGTTCAATACGATGAATTTGTCATTCATCGGGCTATTCGTCTGCAACCGGGTATTTATTATAATTTTGTATCCATCTCCAATGACAGTAAAGTGCAAGTCGTCTATTCTCCCTCTGGTTTAAACCAGAAGAAAATGAAGGAGCCTTTTATCTATCAACGTATGGTTTCCAAGATCAATTTAAAAGAAATTTTAACTTGTTTTTATCAGGTGCGTAAATCAAACTATGTATTTCCTGGTGAAAGCCACGATTATTATGAATTGACCTATATTGATCACGGAAAATTAGATATGACCCTGGATGGTAAGGAATATCATCTAAACAAATATGATTTGATTATCTATTATCCCGGACAATTTCATACACAAAGCACCGATAATGAAAGCACATGTTCCTATTTGACCATCGTGTTTGATATGGAAACCAAAATGGATGTTTCTTTAATGAATCGTGTCTTTAAGACAAGAAAAGATATTTATAACGTTCTCTCGGCTTTTATGAAAGCCATTCAATCCAAAGAGTATTTAAGCGAAGAAATGGCCATGGCTTATTTAAAAGAAGTATTGATCCTACTCTATCAGTTTGATACGAAAACCGATGAAGAATCTAATGTCAATCCGATGCAGAAACATTATGAAAACACCTTGTTAAATGAAATTCTGGTCTTTATTCACAATAATATCTTTACCGCTTTTACCGTAGAAGATCTCTGCCAGAAATTCTCCATTTCCAGAAGCAGCCTGCAAAGCTTATTTCGAACCAATATTCATATTACGCCAAAGCATTATATTTCAAATTTAAAGCTCAATCAGGCAAAACTCTTAATTCAGGAGCATAAATATACAATTTCCGAAATATCCGATATGTTAGGGTTTACTTCGATTCATTACTTCTCTCGAAAGTTTAAACTCCAATATGGATTATCGCCTACCGACTATGCGAAATCAATCAACCAATAAAAAATGCGTACTTCGTAAAGAAGTACGCACTTTTTGATTAAATTCCGTCTGTAGGTTCAACTTGTTCCACTGGCTTATAAACAAAGCGCATTACTTGTTCTTTTCCTACATTCACAGCGGATTCTGCCAGATCTTTTACACTTTCCGCAAAAGTACGTGTTAAGTTAATTTCTACCAGCATACCTAAGTTAGTTCCCGCAATCACTTCTACATTCTGACGTGGATATCCGATTTCCACAGCTGTTTTAAACGGAGAGCCTCCGGCCAAGTCACTCAACACAATGATTTCTTCACATTCTTTTAATGAATCCATGGCATCTGTCAATTTTTTAGCCAAATCTTCCGTAGAATCTGTTTCTTCAAAATCGACTGCCGCATAGTTTTTTGGTTCACCGGCAATCAGCTTCAGACTACTTGTCAATCCGGAAGCAAAGTGCCCATGTCCTGTTACAATTAAACCAATCACTCTTTTGTTCCTCCTTCTTATTCTGCTGTATATTTATAGATTGTTACACCCTGTACAACACGGTTTACTTCTCCGGTTGGACATGGATTATCTGGTGTGCATCCCATAGAGATCGATTTAAACAATCCCAGAACCTGTGCTGCCAAGATATAGTCCAAGCCTAAGAAGATATTGTCTTTATCTGCATTCAGATCAAAATTAACATACGTATCGACCAATTCACGAATTTCTGGATATTCATGCGCAGCTACCGCCAAGATACGGTTTTTCTTTCTCTGTCCACTCATTTCTTTGATCAAATCATATTCGTATTGTCTTTGATAAGCATCATCGGATACATAGACAACAGTTAACGCTTCATCATTGATCACTGATTTTGGTCCATGGCGGAATCCTAACGGACTATCAAAGAAAGTCGCAACCTGTCCGGCTGTCAATTCACATGTCTTTAACTGGCTTTCCTGTGCTACACCTTTTAAGCAGTTGGCACCTAAATAAATCAAACGACGATAATCAAAATCGTTAACCAAATCAACTAATGTTTGATAACCTTCATCCAGGAATTTCTGTCCTTGTTCGATAACGGTCTGCATTTCGCTTTCCATTTCATCTAAAGCATCCAAGCGGAAGCACAATACGCTTGCCAAATACATATTAGAGAAACTGGAAGTCATCGCAAAGCTTTGATCATGTGTTTCCGGTGTTAAATTGATGCAGTAGGCATTATCCATTTCTTTTGCCATTTTTGATAAAGCACCATTTTCATTACAAGTGATGAACAAATGAGATACATTTTCTTTGCAGACTTCTTCAGCCATCTGTACACTTCCCACACTTTCCGGAGAGTTTCCAGAACGTGCAAAGTTGATCAATAATGTTTTCTTATTTCTTGACAAATAGTTTTCCGGCGTTTCTACAATATCAGTAGAAGCATAGCTGCTGGCATGGAAGTCGGTATAACGGTTTACATAAGAATATACCGCATTTCCAACGTATTCACTCGTCCCGGCACCGGTAAAGATGATTTCTACATCACCGCCTGTCAATACTGGTTCCAAGAAACTTTTCAAGGCTTCTTTTTCATTTTTGATTTGTGCAATTGTTTTTGCCCAAGTTGCAGGCTGCTGGTAGATTTCCTGTGCTGTATAAATCCCTGTCAGTTCTTCCCAAGCATTTTTTTCTTTTCCAAACATCATTTTGCCTCCTCTTTCTCGACTGTTTTGTACTGATTTCATTATAAACTATTTTTTAACTTTTTAAATAATATGAAACGATTATTATTAAAATGTACAAATTTGTTGTATTTTTTCTATTCCATTTGTATTCCCTTTCAATTTCTCTTATAATTACCAAAGGAAAGAGAGCGTAGATTATGGCAAAAAAATCAAATATTCAACAAGAAATCACACCTCCTGTAGGTTTTAATATCTATCAAGATAAAAAGAACAGAACGATTTATAAGCACCCTTTTTTAAAGAAGGCTGTTTATATACCTGTCTATGATTTTAAAACGTTTGACTTATACAGAAAAAGATATATTTTAGTCATTTCGGTATTTGTTGTAT
>NZ_JAXKBY010000038.1:0-1701 GCF_036552745.1 Faecalicoccus sp. | reverse complement strand
CTGTATCCGTAAAGGCAAGGTTTCCATTCAAAGAAATTTCTTTTTTTGTCGGATGAAAACTTCCCCATTTGCTTTTGAAGAAGCCGATACGAAGCTTTAATCCTTTAATATGCATTCGCTCACAATGCATTTGAAAGCGTTGCAGGAAAATATCTTGTATCTTCAAACGAATGCATGTTTGAAAGGATTTTATATACGGTCTACATTTTATGATCATTGGATCCTTTGAAGTAATAGTATCAAAACAAATGGTATAAGGTTTACCAAATATATAAATCGTATCTAAATTTTGTAATGGTTTTTTACTTGTGGTAAGACGTTGTTCGATCCATGATCGATGCTTACACACAAACTGATCTACATAAGCTTTAGACACATTTTTAGGTGCTGTGACTACGACTTTTCCCTCTCGAATCCTCAAATATAGATTTTTGTTGTTTTTACGAATCAGAGTATATTCTAACATCCGATATCCTGAATCAGCTGATCGACAGCCGAATCGATTAAATCATGAACGATTTCTTTCTGGTTTTCATTGTATTGCGCATAGGTGTTCAGATCGCGTATCAGATCCAACATTGGCAAGGTACCATATAGCTTTGTCTTTGTATCCTCAAAGAACTGATGAAGCTGAGCCGTATCATAGAATTCGATTTTTTCCTGACAGTTTGGACATTCCAGATAAGCCATATTTTCGATGACACCATATACCGGTACATGCATTTGTTCGCACATGTGAATGGCTTTTGCTACGATCATAGAAACCATAGGCTGTGGTGTAGATACCATCAGTACACCGGATACCGGTAGCGACTGCATGATTGTCAAGGCAACATCACCAGTTCCCGGCGGCATATCGATCAATAACACATCCAGATCGCCCCATAATACATCCGTATAGAACTGTTTGACTACACCGGCAATCACAGGACCACGCCAGATTACCGGATCACTTTCATTCTTCATCAAGAAGTTTAAGGACATGATCTTGATTCCATCGGCAACTTCCACCGGAATGATATAGTTTTCTTTTGTCGAATAAGCCTGTTCATTTTCTGCGGCGAATAAACGTGGAATGCTTGGACCGGTAATGTCGGCATCCATGATTCCTACTTTATACCCTTTTTTCGCAAGAGCCTTAGCTACCATAACCGTAATCGTAGATTTACCAACTCCACCTTTTCCGGACATGATCGCTACGATATTTTTTATATGATTGTTGGGATTGTTTTCTACCCCGCAAGTAGATTGATCTTTTCCACAATTTCCTTTACTTGGACATCCTTCACAAGACATATCAATTCTCCTCCTTTGTTTTACTTAACCCATTAAAATACGTATCATACGCTTTTGTCAATCTTTGATTTTGAATGTGCGTATAGATTTGTGTAGTTTGAATATCACTGTGCCCTAAAAGCTCCTGTACAATGCGTAGGTCACTCTCTCCTTCTAAAAGGTGAGTCGCAAAGCTGTGACGAAGACTATGAGCCGAAATACGTGGATCTAAGCCACATTCTTGAACTTTTCGTTTGATCAGCGTATGAACATACTGCCGACTGCATGGTTTTCCTTTAGAGTTGATAAAAAAAAGTGCGGTTCGATTCGTCAGCCATTGTCTGCGTACAAGATATTGATAAAGTTTCATCTGATCGATACAAGCTTTGGCTATCGGAACAATTCTTTCTTTATCTCCTTTTCCGT
>NZ_JAXKBY010000037.1:0-8042 GCF_036552745.1 Faecalicoccus sp. | reverse complement strand
GATCTATACCATTATAGCCAAAAGAAGCCAGTTCAGTTTCAATCTGTGATTCGCTATTTTGAGAAGAGCTGGAAGAAGCGTTTTGTTCGATCGTTTTTTCCAGATCTTTTGCCTTTTCATCTAAATCATCTGTGGTTTTTACACTTTGATCCACTACCTGGTTATGATACAAGTTATAAAGCAGCGCTGTATCAAATGGAGCCGACTGATCATAGATGTCATTGGCGGTGATATCTTTTTTATCGATACTGGCAACGACCTGGTTGCCATCACTATCGGATTTTGCACTGACATTGTACTTATTTTCGTCATATATAAAATAGGAAACAAAAGCAATGATGATCACTGCAATCACAACTACAAACCAGTTGTTTCTAAGGAATTCAGACATTGTAATCCTCCTTTAAAAATCTTTCTCAATTATAGCCAATATCGATTGAAAAAGCAATGAATCTTCATAATCGTCTGAATTGAGATTTATAACCTTTTTTGTTACTATAGTACAGGAAAAGAGGAATAGATATGACAGAACTCGTTATTAAAGACTTACATGTATCTGTAGAAGATAAAGAAATATTAAAAGGACTGAATCTGACGATTCGCTCCGGGGAGCGTCATGCTCTGATGGGACCAAACGGAAATGGTAAAAGTACACTGTTGGCTGCTATCATGGGAAATCCAAAATATACAGTAACCCAAGGTTCTATTAAACTTGATGGACAGGATGTTTTGGCAATGGAAGTGGATGAAAGAAGCAAAGCCGGTTTGTTTTTAGGAATGCAGTATCCCAGTGAAATCAGCGGTGTGACCAATTCAGACTTCCTGCGCTCCTGTATCAATGCTCGCCAGGAAAAGCCAATCAGTTTATTTAAGTTCATCAAGGAAATGGATAAAGCCATCCAGCAGTTGGAAATGAAACCGGATCTGGCACATCGTTTCTTAAACGATGGTTTTTCCGGGGGTGAAAAGAAACGAAATGAAATCGTACAGATGATGATGTTAAAGCCGTCCATTGCCATGCTGGATGAAATCGATTCCGGTTTGGATGTGGATGCGTTAAAAATCGTAAGTGAAGCCATCAATCAATGCCAGAAAGAAACAGATATGGGGCTTTTGGTCGTATCTCACTATGCCCGCTTTTATGAATATTTGCATCCGACTCATGCTCATGTCTTAGTTGATGGACAAATCGTTGTATCGGGTGATCAAGAGCTGATTGATAAGATTGACAAAGAAGGATATGAATGGCTGGAAACAGAATACCATGTATCCGCCAGAAAGGAAGAATCAAGGAAACGACCTACCAGTATCGGGCTTTGCGGAGCTAAAAGAGGATAATTATGGAAAAGGTTTATGAAAAGGAATTTAACGAAACGATTTATTTTGATCAGGATGAAATAGCCACGATCACGATTCAGAAAACCGGTTCGTTACTAATGGTCCTTCGCAAAGGGATTTCCAGCTTAAAGCTGCATCTAAAGCTGGAAGCCGACAGTCAATCTAAGATCCTTTTATATAATCAGAGTGCCTCGACACTTTCTGTTGATCTGGAAGTAGAGGCAAAAAAAGATGCCAAGAGTGAAATTGGCTTTCTGGATATGGAAGAAAGTGACGTAACGTTTAAACAAAAGGCATTTTTAAAAGAGTCTGGCGCTGATATCAAATTGATGAGCGCTCAATTGGGACAAGTGGACACTTCAAAGTTAAACGATATTGAAATTTTTCATGAAGCATCACATACATTTGGTTATATGGAAAATTTCTCTGTACTTTTCGATCGTGCGCATTATGAAATGGTGGCCAATGGTAATATTCAAAAGGGATGTTACGGATCACAATCGCATCAGACAACACGTGTCTTGACATTGGGAAAAGATCATAAAGCGCAGGTCATACCGTTATTGTTGATCGATGAAAATGACGTCAAGGCATCTCATGCTCAAACGATCGGACAACCGGATGAAGAACAGTTATACTATCTAAAATCACGCGGACTTTCGCAGCGTCAGGCTATGGGCCTTTTAAGCATTGGATATCTGCTGCCGATTCTGGAGCTGGTCAGTGATGAAGCAACCAAAGAAAAGATGCGTGAAGAAATGGAAAGCAAGGTGGGATTATATGGACACGGAAAGAATTCGTAAAGATTTTCCCATTCTGTCCAGGACGATGTCCGATAAACCATTAGTCTATCTGGATAATGGAGCAACGACATTAAAGCCACAGCCGGTGATTGATGCGGTCGTCAATTATTATACGTATTTAGGAGCCAATGCTCATCGTGGTGATTATGAGATGAGCGCTCAAGTCGATGCGGCGTATGAAGGTTGTCGAAAGAAGGTTGCGGATTATTTACACGCTACTTCTTCCAAAGAAATCATCTTTAATTCCGGCAGTTCTGAAGGGTTAAACCAAGTAGCCCTGATGGTTTGTCAGCAGTTGTTGAAGCCTGGTGATGTGATCTTAAGTGATGAAAGTGAGCATGCCAGCAGTATTCTGCCGTGGATGCAGGCTGCAAAACAAAAGGGATGTAAGATCGAATATATTCCTTTAGATGAAGAAGGCAAGATCACGGTTGAAAACTTTAAAAAGGCCGTTCATGAAAATGTAAAAGTTGTTTGTCTGGCACAAGTATCGAACGTTTTGGGCTTTGAAGCACCCGTCAGGGAAATTGCGAAAATCGCTCATCAAAATGATATGCTTGTCGTAGTCGATGGTGCCCAGAGCACACCGCATATTGATATCGATGTACAAGATTTGGATGTTGATTTTTTTGTGTTCAGTGCGCATAAAATGTGTGGGCCGACCGGTGTCGGGGTACTCTATGGCAAAAAAGCTTTGTTGGATAAACTGGAGCCTATTTATTATGGTGGTGAAAGCAATGCTCGCTTTAACAGCTGTGGTGATTTGATTTTAAAGGAAACACCTTTAAAATATGAAAGCGGAACACAGCCTATTGAAGGGGTGCTTGGCTTAGGGGCTGCCATTGATTATATTCAGGCTATCGGCAAAGAGGCAATTCATGCTTACGAACTGGAATTAAAATCGTATTTTGTACAGAAGGTTAAAGAACTGAAAACAATTCATCTTTATAACGAAAACGCACAAAGTGGAATCTGTACCTTTAACGTTTTTGATCAGGGACAGATGATTCCGGCTCAGGATGTGGCCAGCTTTTTGAACACCAAAGGAATTGCGGTACGCTCCGGTACACATTGTGCCAAGATGTTAGTGGATGTATTAAAGGTCAGTGGTACTTGCCGTGCCAGCTTTTACTTTTATAACACAAAAGAAGAAATCGATCAGTCGGTTGCTGCTTTACAGGAAGCAACATTAGAAAACTGTATCAATATATTTTTTTAGAGGAGGATGAAACATGAGTGAGATCGATCCAAATTTGTTAAGAGATATTATCATGGATCATTACCAATATCCCAGAAATCATGAACTGACAAAGGAAGAAGGATATCATTCTCGTCATATGGCCAGTGATTCTTGTATCGATGATATTACCGTACAAGCAAAATTTAATGGCAATCGCATTGAAGATGTGCGTTTTGATGGGGAAGCCTGCACGATTTCTACAGCCAGCACAAGCATTATGAGTGAACTGGTCAAAGGAAAGACAAAAGAAGAAGCCATGGAGATCATTCAGAATTATTTTGCCATGGTGGATCAGAAAGAGTATGATGAAGATCTTTTGGAAGAAGCCGTTGCGTTTCAAAATGTAGGCAAGCAGGCCAATCGTATCAATTGTGCAACGATTGGCTGGAAAGCATTGCGTGATATGATCAAAGAAAGTGAAGGTCAATAATGCCAGAAGAAAAAGAGTTAAATTTATCCAATGAATATGAATATGGCTTTCATGATGAAGATACCAGTGTATTCAAGACACAAAAAGGATTAAATGAAGAGGTCGTTCGCACGATCTCCAAGATCAAGAAAGAACCTGAATGGATGTTGGAGCTTCGATTGAAAGCATACCATTCTTTTGTGGAACAAAAGAATCCAAAATGGGGACCGGATTTAAGCCAAATTGATTTTAATGACTATACGTACTATATCAAACCCAGTGAAAAGCAGGAACAATCTTGGGATGAAGTACCGGATACGATCCGTAATACCTTTGATAAACTGGGAATTCCGGAAGCGGAACAAAAGTTTTTGGCCGGTGTCAGCACTCAGTATGAAAGCGAAGTTGTATATCACAATATGTTGGAAGAGGTGGAGGAAAAAGGTGTATTGTTCTTTGATACCGATACCGCATTGCGTGAATGTCCAGAGCTTTTCAAAAAGTACTTTGGAAAGATCGTTCCTTATACTGATAATAAATATGCAGCTTTGAATACAGCCGTATGGTCTGGTGGTTCTTTCATCTATGTGCCAAAGGGAGTATCCTTAGATAAGCCGCTACAGTCTTATTTCCGAATCAATTCGATGAGCATGGGACAGTTTGAGCGTACTTTGATTATCGTGGATGAAGGTGCGGATGTCCATTATGTGGAAGGTTGTACAGCGCCGGTCTATTCGAAAGATTCTTTACATGCCGCTGTTGTTGAGATCTTTGTACATAAAAATGCCAAGTGTCGATACAGCACAGTACAAAACTGGTCCAACAATATCATCAATCTTGTGACCAAACGCGCCAAGGTATTTGAAAACGGACATATGGAATGGATCGATGGAAATATCGGTTCGCATATCAATATGAAGTATCCAGCTTGTATTTTGGCAGAACCTTATGCCAAAGGTACGACAGTTTCGATTGCCGTTGGCAGCAAAGGACAGAAGCAGGATGCCGGCAGCAAGATGATTCATCTGGCTCCACATACGACCAGTACGATCATTTCAAAATCTGTGGCTCGCCAGGGTGGAGAAGCGAATTATCGCGGCTGGGTCAAACATTCCAAAAACGCGCAGTATGCCAAAAGCAAAGTGGAATGTGACACCCTTATTTTAGATAAACTGTCGCGCAGTGATACGATTCCTTTAAACTTTTCTCAAAATGATACTTCACAGATCGAGCATGAGGCTACAGTCTCTAGTATTTCGGAAGAACAGCTTTTCTATTTGATGAGTCGTGGACTTTCCCGGGCACAGGCTACGGAAATGATCGTTATGGGATTCTTAGAACCATTCACCCGAGAATTACCGATGGAATATGCGGTTGAACTCAATCAGATGTTAAAGCTGGATATGAGTGATTCCATTGGGTAGAAAAGAATGTATTGAAAGACGAAAAAGTCTTTCCTGGAAACAAAGAGAAAAGAAAGAAAAGGCAATAGTCGAAAAGCTCTTGCCTTTTTTAAAAGGAAATATTGCCGCTTATGTGCCGATCAAGGGAGAAGTAAACATATTTGATATCTGCTTAGAAAGTGGTACTGTCTATTTGCCGAAAATGATTGAGAATTATGAATTGGAGTTTATACCATATACAGGAGATCTGGTACAAGGTTCTTTTCAGACCCAAGAGCCTGTAGGAAAAGCCTGCGATCCCAATGATCTAGATGTGATCATCGTACCGATGGTCAGCTTTTGCGGATTGCATCGAAAAGGCTATGGAAAAGGTTATTATGATCGCTATCTGCAAAAGACAAACGCATTGAAGATTGGAGTAGCCTTTGATGTACAGGAAGAAGAATTTGAATCGCAGCCACATGATATAGATATGGATATTTTGATTACAGAATCAAAGCTTTGGAGGAAAGAATGATGCGAATCTTATTTTATGGAGACAGCAATACATGGGGATATAATGCGCAGACAGGGATGCGCTATGCGAATCGTTTTACCAAACAGATTCAAAAAGCATTTCCGGAAGATGAAATTCTGGAAGAAGGACTTTGCGGACGCACACTTTGTCACAGTGATCCTTACAGTCTGGAAGAAAGAAACGGATCTAAAACCATTTCCATGGTCTTAAAAACACATGAACCTTTAGATCTGGTCGTCATTCTTTTGGGAACCAACGATGCCAAAAGAGCCTATGGAACCAATGCCTTAACTTCTCTGGAAAAGGGAATGGATCTCTTTATGCATGAAGCTATGGACCCGGATAACTTTAAACGTTCTATTCAAACACCTCGTTTCCTAATGGTAACGCCACCGAAACTGCATAAAGAATATGCTTCCTGTATGCGTACAAGAATCCATTTTGGGCAAGAGGGGTATGAAATGTTAGAACAGTCTGCCATGCCTTTAAAAAAGATGGCCAATAAATGGCAATGTGATTTTTTAGACTTGGAGGACATACGAGCCGGTAAACTGGATGCCATTCATTTGGATGAAGAAGAGCATTGTCAGGTTGCCGAAAAGCTGATCAAAAAGTTAGGAGAATATCGATGAGTGCACGAAAAAACGCAATAGAGTTCTGGAAAGAATTTGAAAAAGTGGAACATTCCATTCGAGATTTATTAAATCGTGAAAACTATGAAGAATGTATGAAACTGGTGGAGCCACTCGATAGCTATGCCTATGAAAGCTTTGGCTGCCATTTCTTTGTGGATAATGCGTATGGTGATTATGAACTGACATGGGATACCGGCCCCAACAAGACGACACAGTATCTGGCGGCCATGGTTTGTCAAATGGCTCCGAAAGCCATCAAAAAATCATGGATCTTAAATGCCTGTTTGCCGCCTTTATCACAAAAAGCCATCCAGGCACAGGTGCAGATCAAAGATCAAATTTATACTTTAACCGATTTCATGTTGTTTTATACGGCAGATGAAACACAACAGTCCTGGCACTGTGAAGTGTATTGCCCTGGTTTTTCTTTGATCACGAATACCGAAAATAAAAAAGAGATGTCCATGTATTTGTTGGAACTGGCTTTAGGTCAGTGTGCTTATGAAGCCTATATCGGCAGCGTTGACTTTTTGGATGCCCCTAAAATGGATGAATCGTTTTGTAACTTGGTGGATGCTTATGAGAAATTGATGGATCATGTCGAAACAAAGGGTTGGAAGACATACCAGTCACCGTTAGAGATTTACAGTGTTTTTCAACCGGTACAAGATTTTGCCCATGATGCATTGCGCAAGGATATGAAATTTATTTTTACGACCCATCCTTTACTGATCGAAGAAACGTTGGAAAAGAAAACCGATGTGCTCAAAGATTTGGAGGTCAAGCAGGGCGAATTTGATTATATCTACTATAACAATCTTTTTAAGACTCGTGAGGATGCATTATTTCGTCAGGAGCTTTCAAAACAGTTTGATCAGGCCTTCCAAAAGAGCGAGTGTGCCCGAGTGATCGGAGGCGCTATCGGTAAAAGCTATTCGTATATCGATTGCATCGTTTTTGATGTTCATCGTTTTCAAAGCACTCTAGACCAAATAAAAAAGCAGCTGGATTCAAAAGTAAAGCTGCATGTTCAAAAGTTTTAGTTATTGATATCGGCCAGTGCATCAATCAGTCGATGGCGTGCGATGCCGGTCAATGGTTTGTTGGGATCTTCCAGAAAACGAGCCAGAATATCGGCATCTTTTAATAATTCGCATAAAGGAGAGTCAAAAATCTCCTTTTTGGAATGTTGGGCAATCGCAAAACAAATATCATCAACCTCATACACCTTAAACTCCTTGGCTTGGGTTAAATATTGGTGGGCGTGCAGACTGGAAAGTCTTGCGTGTTCACTATGAGCACAATTGTCGATATATTGTGCATAATCATGAAATAAAGCGGCAATTTTAGCCTTTTCCAAAGCACTGCTTCTGGAGATTGCCAATAAGGTGATACAAGAATCGACCATGGCGGTATGAGTCAAAGCTGCGATCCGTAAAGGCTCGTTGTTGATCTTGGCAAACTGTTCATATACATAGGCTTTTGCCTTTTCATATCGTTGTAGTTCCATGTTTCTATTATACACTATTGAAAACATAAAAAAAACGCACCGTGTGCGCAATGTCATTAAGTTAAGACAACTATAACTATACAGGCAATCAAGTCTAGATAGTTTTTTACTAATAAGGCATGACAAAAATTGTAGTATTGCTACTACATTTTTTAAGTTATATAATATGGCCGTTAGTCATATCGAT
>NZ_JAXKBY010000036.1:0-6859 GCF_036552745.1 Faecalicoccus sp. | reverse complement strand
ATTTATGCCATATCACCAAATTGTCGGTATAGCGTTTTGGTATAATGATAGAGCTATATGATTCTTGAGGGGACAAGGATCAAAAGGGGGATATAGAATGGCTATTTATGTATGCAGTGATATTCACGGCTTGCGTGAAAAATACGATGCTTTATTGGAAAATATAGATTTAGATCAAGATACTTTGATCATCTTAGGCGATGTGATCGATCGAGGGCCTGATGGATATTCTATCTTAAAAGATGTGCTTCAAAGAGAGAATGTGCATCTTTTGATGGGCAATCATGAATATATGATGTTAGAGCTGTTAGAGGAGTATCATGGCAAGATTCCTAATGATATCCATGTATTAAACTGGATTCTAAATGGTGGAGCACCGACTATGGCGGCTTACAATAAGGCCGATGCGCAGGAACAAAGCTTCATCCTACACTCTCTACAAAAGCTTCCTTTTGCTTATACGAATTTCAAAGTAAATGAGCGTACATTTTATTTGTGTCATACGGCACCCGGAAAGGCCAAACGAAAGAATATCTTATATCGAGAGGACATCATAGATCCTTTACATTTTGTATGGGATCGCATGGACCCGAATGGGCCTTTTTTTCGCAATAAGACGATCATCGCCGGTCATACCATTGTGTTAAACTATCATCCAGACCTGCAGGTGTATTCAGATACCGGCGATTTAAAAAAGGCGCATTATATCGATATCGATTGTGGTTGTGCCATGCAGGACGAAAGAAGCAAGTTAGCTTGTTTATGCTTAGATACGATGGAAGTTTGTTATTATTAGTTTTTGCCATAAATAATGACTAAATATATGCTAGTTTGAAACCAGAGGTGATGGAGATGCTTATAAGTATCGATAAAAAGGAAACGGGGAAACAGATCCGACGTATCATGGAAGAAACAGGATATACCTGTAAAGATATTCAAAATTATTTATCTTTAAGCTGTGTACAGACCGTATATCGATGGTTGGATGGAACCAACTTGCCGACATTGGATAATTTGTATGCTTTATCCAAATTGATGGGAAAGCCATTGGATGCTTTTGTGGTTGGTGTGTATGCACCGGATTATCCATCGATTCATATCAAAGAGAAACAGATTCAATTTTATTACGCATAAGAAAAACCAAGGGTCGCCTTGGTTTTTTAGTGTAAATCTTTGATTTTGATATAACCGACACTGCTGCGATACGATGCGCTTACATCGATTTTCTGATCGGATACCGGTGCTTCACTGGCAATGGTGTACCAGTCATCCTCTTGTTTTTCAATGACAAAGCTGGCAATTTCCTTTGCCGGGATAGTGTACAAGATGGAACTTTCTTTTTTATCGGCATACACAGGAATATCGTTTTGCACAAATTGCGTTTGGATGGTTATGCTTTTTTGATCCTTTTGATGGCTTCTTGTATCTAACTGATAATAAAAATGAGCTGCTTTTTCACCCCAGTATGGATCACTGGCATATTGCACATTGATGCCGCTTGCCTTATTGCCAAACCAGGAGCCATGATAACGACTGTCATCAGGATTGGCATATCCATTCTGAATAAATCCATAGGCATGTTGATAGATACAGTCTTCTAAAGATTTGTAGGTTGTGGCACTGTCCGGATTTTCATCATAAGCCGCATGACCAAACAGATTATAGTTGGTCAAGGCATATTCACTTTGACCATAACCACTTTCATTTAAGGCTACCGCAAACATCATGGAAGCATTGACACCAGTCTGATTTTGTACATCGATAAAAGTCGATCCTAAATCATAAAGAACGCTTTCATTATCGGCACAAGGATAGGAGGTGGCTGTTTGCGTGATACCCATTTCTTCTAAATAAGCGTTATAGTTGGCGTTTGTCAGTTGTGTATTTGAACGATGCGGTATATATTGATAGAAATTAAAGTAAGCATCTTCGTTTACGGCATTATCATGGTCCTGGTCCAGAATATCTTCCCGCATGGCTGAAAGATCGATATAGAAGTAGTTTCCATCATACGAATAATAAGTAGTATCTTCTTTCATAAAATCCGGTGCCGGGCCAATCGACAATGGATTTACAACACCCTGAAGAAGATTGGTGGATATTGTATGAATCAAAGAATCATTTTGCACCGTATAGTGCGATGGGTAAAGCGAATCATCCAATAAGTAAAGCTGTATGTCTTCTACCGACACCCATCCCTTTACGCCGCTGATCTGCATTAACACCTGTGTTCCATCCATAGAAGTATCCAGATACAAGGCATCCGCACCATAGCTGCCATTGGTATAGCCTTGTTTATCGGTGCCATCTATCGTATATAAGGTATTTTCGTTAACACTTTTCGTATTTAAATTGACAATTCCCTTTGATAACGCAACGACTTTTCCATCTTCTCGTTGAATATAGGCATCCTGTGCATCCAGACTGTTCATTTTAAGCTGGGCAAACCAAAAGTGTTTGTACACACCTTCCTCCAAAGTTCCGTTTTCATTGACGGAAATAACAGTAAAAACACCATTTTCAGTAAGCTTTAATGCCAGAAATCCAAGAGCTATTATAAGTACAAATCCCATAAGGAATAACCGCAGCTTGTGTACTTTTCTTTTTCTTCGTCTTTTATATGCATAGGTTCTTCTTTTTCGTGCCATAGTAACAGTGTATCATAAGCATATAAAACTGTCATTTCATGGGGTTCTATGTTACACTGAATGGGTTGAAAGGATGTTGGAAATATGGCAAAAATGGAAGAAAGATTAGATTCGATCGTCAAGCGATATAATGAGATCAATGAAGAAATGATGAAATCGGATGTCGTATCCGATCGAAAGACTATGGCCAAGCTGGGCCGTGAACAAAACGAACTGACACCCATTGTAGAAACGTATCAGGAATATAAACAGGCAAAGAGCGAATATGCAGATGCCCAAGAACTGTCTAAGGAAGAAGATAAAGAGTTAAGAGAATTGGGACAGGCCGAGATCGAAAGACTGGAGCCTTTGATGCAGGAATATTTGGATAAATTGGAATTGTTGCTGGTACCAAAAGATCCTAATGATTCACATAACTGTATCCTTGAAATACGAGGAGCTGCCGGCGGCGATGAAGGAAATATCTTTGCGGGTGATTTATTCCGTATGTATTCAAAATATTGTGAATCCAAAGGTTGGAAGATCGAAGTCATTGAAGCAGAAGACAGTGAAGCCGGAGGGTATTCATTGATTTCCTTTAAGGTTAATGGCGACGGTGCTTACGGAACGCTAAAATTCGAATCCGGATCCCATCGTGTACAACGTGTACCAAAGACAGAAGCACAGGGGCGTATCCATACCTCAACAGCTACAGTATTGTGTATGCCGGAAATCGAAGAGGAAGATTTTGACATTGATATGAATGATCTGGAAATCGAAACGATGCGTGCTTCCGGTGCCGGAGGACAGCATATCAATAAGACAGATAGTGCTGTACGTATCATTCATAAGCCGACAGGAATTATCGTAAAATGTCAGGATGGACGTTCGCAACATGAAAACCGTGCCACGGCTCTGATGACGATCCGTGCCCGTGTTTATGAAGAACACCAGAGAGAATTGGATGAGAAAAACGATGCGGAACGTCGTACCAAGATTGGTACCGGAGATCGTGCCGAAAAAATTCGTACCTATAACTATCCGCAAAATCGTGTGACTGATCATCGTATCGGTTATACTGTCAACCAGCTGGATCGTATCATGGATGGTCGTTTGGATGATTTGATGAATGCTTTACAGTTGGCCGATCAACAGGCTAAGCTGGCAGGAGAAAAGAGCTAATGCGTTATCGCGATTATATCCATGAAGGAAAAGAGCGATTGTATAAAGCCGGGCAGGGCGAACAGGCAGCACAACTTTTTATGGTAGAGCTATGCCGACAAAAGGGTATCAACCTCTATATGGACATGGATGAAGAAATCGACGATGAAATTCGTGTTGATTATCTGGAAGGCATCCATGACATGGAAAAAGGGAAACCATTAAGCTATGTACTAGGCTATGAATCCTTTTATGGTTACGATTTTATCGTAAATGAAGATGTTTTGATTCCTCGTCCGGAAACAGAAGAATTGGTTGGTTTAGTGCTGAGTTTATATGATGAACATTTTGGAAACAGAGAACATGTCAATGTGTTTGATGTGGCCACAGGTTCCGGAGCGATAGGAATCACATTAAATCTGGAAGAACCTAAACTTGATGTGATTGCCAGTGATATTTCAGAAAAGGCGGTGCAGGTTGCCTTAAAGAACAATGAAAAATTAGGTGCGCATGTGAATTTTATTATTGGGAATATGTTAGATCCTTTTATAGATAGAAATCTGCATTGTGATATTTGTGTGTGCAATCCACCCTATATTCCTTCGGATGAAAAAATGGAACATAGTGTTGTCGATTATGAACCACATGTAGCCTTGTTTGGAGGCGAAGATGGTTTAAAGTTTTACCGGGATGTTTTTGAGAAGGCCCATTTTGTACTAAAGGAGAAAGCTTTTTTAGCCTTCGAAATGGGATATGATCAAAGAGAAGCTTTAAGTGCTTTAGCTAAAGAGTATTTTCCGCAGGCTAAAATTTGTGTTCACAAAGATATGTCCGGAAAAGACAGAATGTTAACGATTGAAATTGGATTCTAAAACATATTTTACTTGTATGTATTGGAGCAAGTGTTATAATAAACATGGAAAAAGACAGGTCAACAAGAAGTCCTGGATTTGATAGTATATAGGAAGACTACCTAAGTTTCCGAGGCCCAGGTAGTCTTTTTATATGTCATTTACTTCGAATCATTTCAATCAGAAGTATCACGACTATATGAAGCATCATTAACATTATATACAATGTTTCAAATGATGTCATAGCGCTCACCTCCTTATAGGCCGTTAAAACAGGCCATCTATGTTAACGAGGTTTAACGCTCCCCGGTCTAACGACCAGGACTACCTGTGTTGATCTGTCCAGATTTATTTTAACATAAATCCTATACAACAACTATGAATTCAAAATTCAACTTTTTCCATTATTCTGAGGGATTATTTTCACTAAAATCAGTGAACACATCTAAACTTTTATCTTCTTTTTGTGCAATTTCATCTAATACAAATGTGTCTTTGTTTCGCAAAAAACGCCAATATTCAATAAATTCGCTGGGTTTGGTGGAACCTTCTTTTATCTCTCTTGTCTCCATATCCACTGTATAATCAATCATCTTTCCTTTAATATAAACCCAAAAACTATCTTTTTCATTTTCTTGAAAGTCGTGCACACTGACGATTTTGTAATCAAGTAATTGAATGTTTTTCAAAACGTTTTCTTCATGTCGAAGATCCATGAAATTTAATTTGATCAGCCATCGATCATATAGTGGAGGACTTAAATATTTCTGAAGCGTAGAAAGATCTTTTTTGCTCCAGGCTTTTTGTACGGAATAATAAGTCTCCTCTATGCGTTGATCTAGTTGATCTTGATTCCAGGATTGATCCAGATCATCGATCTTATTTAATAAGTTTTGCGATTTTCTCTTTTTCTTATAGAGATTTATCGAAAAGATGATACCGCCTGCTCCGGCAACCAGGCAAAATACTCCGGTTTGAATGACACTAGCCAAAGGGGAATAGGGGCCGGGCGATCTTTGTGAAGTCGATGAATGACCGGAAGAACCGCTTCCGCCTCCACCGCTGCTTCCGCCACCGCCACCTCCGGCACGTGCATATACGGGGGTTGGCAAAATGAAACAAAACAATAATAGAAAGATACACAGATTTCTTTTCTTCATAGAATTACACTTTCTATATGAATGCATAAGCATTGTTATGTATATTGTACGCAATTTTAGAGAAATGAGGTATTACTTTTGAATGATCGTTGAAAAAGTGTATAATGATTCAGTAAAACAAATTAGGAAGTGATAGTGTGATTAGTAAAAATATGCCTTGCTGGTGTGGGTCCGGCAAAAAGTATAAACATTGCCATCAGGAATGGGATGACAATATCAATGTTTTAAAATTACAGGGGAAAATTGTACCTGGTCATGACTTGATCAAAAATGAGGAAGATATCAAGTGGATCAAAAAAGCGGCTAAGATCAATAATGAAATCTTGGATATGGTTGGTGAAAAGATCCATGCCGGTATGTCCACAGAAGAAATTGATCAGTTAGTCTATGATTATACGGTGAGTCATGGGGCCATTCCGGCCTGCTTGGATTATATGGGATTTCCGAAAAGCTGTTGTACATCCGTAAACAACGAAATCTGCCATGGTATTCCGGATAAAAATGTAATTTTAAAAGAAGGCGATATCGTCAATGTGGATTGCACAACGATCGTACATCGTCATTATGCCGATGCCAGTCGTATGTTTTGTATTGGGAAGGTTAGTGATGAGGCTAAACGATTGGTTGATGTGACAAAAGAGTGTTTACAAATCGGTATTGAAGCGGTACGGCCATGGGGTTATTTCGGTGATATCGGTGCTGCCATTCAAGAACATGCTCATAAAAACGGATACAGTGTGGTCACTGATTTCTGCGGTCACGGTGTAGGAAATGCCTTCCATGAGGATCCTTATGTGCATCATGTAGGAATCAAGAATACAGGCATGGTCATAGCGCCGGGCATGGTCTTTACGATCGAACCGATGATCAATCAAGGTGTCAGTACATTATATATCGATAAACAAAACGGATGGACGGCTTACACCAGTGATGGAAAGCTTTCGGCACAATGGGAACATACCATCTATGTAACGGAAAAAGGAGTAGAGATTCTAGCTTATTAGAATCTCTTTTTTAATTTATATTGGTAAAACTATCGTATATAATTATTGTAGAGGAT
>NZ_JAXKBY010000035.1:0-10188 GCF_036552745.1 Faecalicoccus sp. | reverse complement strand
TGAACAAATCAAGAAGCTTTGTGCATTCCAGGAAGAAATTGTAAAAGCCTGTGGTAAAGAAAAACGCGAAGTGGCTTTATATGCAGTTGATGAAGCATTAGAAAAAGAAGTTCGTGAAAACTTTGAAGCAAAAATTCGTGAAGCTGTATCCATCAAAGAAAAATTGGAACGCTACGGAAAAATTGATGAATTGACAGAAGAAGCAGTAGAGATGATCTCTGCCAAGGAATACAATTCTGAAAAAGAATTGAACAATGCCGCAAAACAGACAAAAGAAATTTGTCGTGGTATTGAAGCCGATGAAGTTCGTCGTTTGATCATTGAAGACAAAGTGCGTCCGGATGGTCGTGCCATCGATAAAATTCGTCCATTAAATTCACAGGTCGATTTATTGCCAAGAGTTCATGGTTCCGCCTTGTTTACACGTGGGGAAACACAGGTGTTATCTACCACAACATTGGGAGCTATCAACGAAAACCAGATCATTGATGATTTGACAGAGGTTGAAGCTAAGCGTTTCATGCATCATTACAATTTCCCACCATACTGTGTAGGAGAAACCGGACGTATGGGAAGTCCGGGACGTCGTGAAATCGGACATGGTGCTTTAGGAGAACGGGCTTTGTTGCAGGTATTACCAAGCTTAGATGAATTCCCTTATACGATTCGTACCGTTGCCGATGTTATGGAAAGTAATGGTTCCAGTTCCCAGGCCAGTATTTGTGCCGGAACGATGTCATTAATGGCAGCCGGTGTTCCAATCAAAGCGCCGGTAGCCGGTATTGCGATGGGGCTGATCATGGATGATGATTCTGGAAAATATACGGTATTAACGGATATTCAAGGTATGGAAGATCACTTTGGCGATATGGACTTTAAAGTGGCAGGTACAAAAAATGGTATTACGGCTTTACAAATGGATATCAAAGTCACCGGGATCACAAAAGATATTTTCGAAGAAGCACTGGCACAGGCACACAAAGCCCGTCTGGAAATCTTAGACAACATGTTGGCATGTATTCCGGAACCAAGAAAGGAATTAAGTCCATATGCTCCTAAGATTGCGATGATGAACATTGATTCAGATAAGATCAAGGATGTTATCGGTCCGGGTGGAAAAATGATCAATGAGATCATTGCGGCTTGTGACAATGTCAAGATCGATATCGATGATGACGGAAAAGTTGTGATTTATCATCACGATTATGATACGATCAACAAAGCTAAAGAAATGATTTCTAATATCGTTCGTGAAGCTAAAGTTGGTGATGTCTATACCGCAACAGTTGTTCGTATCGAAAAATTCGGTGCCTTTGTCAACTTGTTTGGCAATACGGATGGATTATTACACATTTCCAAGATTTCTCATCATCGTGTAGAAAAAGTAGAAGATGTCTTAAAGATCGGCGATACGATCGATGTCAAGGTTACTGAGATCGACAATAAGGGTCGTATCAATGTCAGTGCCAAAGCACTGCTTCCAAAACCAAAAGAAGAACCGAAAAAAGAACAGAAAGAAGAATCGAACTAGGATTGCGAAGTGCAATCCTTTTTTTTGTAAAAAGTGATTTTATTGGATTTCAGTTATAATATAAAAAGTAAATGTAAACATTTTTATTTTTTGAAATTCTTCTAAATGGCGATAAACAGTAGAGATTTTGATGATTAAGAATTTTTATAAAACGTAATAGAAGATAATTGTCATTCCTGTTTATAGTCGTTTTGAAATGTGTTAAAATACCAAAGAGAGGTGGAACTAACATATGGATTTTTTGAAATTTGCACAAGAAAAACAAGATGACTTTCTTAAAGATTTGAATACATTGGTTTCTATAGAATCAACACGTGATTTATCCACAAAAGCTGAGAATGCGCCTTTTGGTAAGAAATGCCGAGAAGCGTTGGATGCGATGTTGGAGATGGGAAAACGTGATGGTTTTGTGACAAAAGATATTGATGGCTATGCCGGTGTCATTGAATATGGTGAACAAAAAGATACATTAGGTGTATTGGGTCATTTGGATATCGTTCCGATTGGGGATGACTGGACAAAAGATCCGCTAAAAGTCACTGTCAATGACGGTTATGTATTCGGCCGTGGTGTCATGGATGATAAAGGGCCGGCTTTGGCGGCTTATTATGCGCTAAAGATCATTAAAGAACAAAACATTCCTTTAAAGCGCAGAGTCATGTTGATTACCGGATGCGATGAAGAAAGCGGAATGGAGTGTATGGACTATTATAAAGAACATGCGGAAATTCCACAGATGGGATTTGTACCGGATGCCGATTTCCCGGTCATCTACGGAGAAAAAGGTGGCCTGCATGTCGTCCTGGAATCGCAGGATAAAAGTGTGATCCAGTCTTTTCATGCCGGCAGTCGACCTAATATCGTGATCGGAAAAGCGGATTGTACACTTGCCTCCATCAATGATAAACAAAAAGAAGAGTTTGCTTATTACTGCAAAGTCAACGGTTTGCAGGGAAGTATTCAAGGCAACACGATTCATATTGACGGTGTTTTTGCCCATGCAGCTATGCCATGGTTAGGAGTAAATGCAGCAGTTCACATTTTGAATTTTGTTGGTCAGTCCTTTGATGATCAGCTTGCCAAAGATTTATATCATATCTTACAAGACTGGCAGGGAAAACCGGTTGGTATTTATAAAAATGGTTTATATATGTCTTTCTTGACGATGAATACAGGTATTGTCGATATCGAAGATGGTAAAACACGTATCTTGATTGATATTCGTTATCCAAACGATACTGATGCGAAAACGATTATGGAAGGCTTTGATGCGACATGTGCTTCTTTATCCTCCAACATTCGTGCAATCATGGAAAGTGATTCCAAACCGTTGTTTGTCGATCCACAATCTAAGCTGGTTACGGATCTGATGGCGGTTTATCAGAAATACACGAAAGATACGTTCTCCTGCGCCTTTACATTGGGTGGAGGAACTTATGCTCGTAAGTTTGAAAATTTTGTATCTTATGGACCGGTCTTGCCAAATGAAGTAAAAACGACCGATCAATTTGTCGGAGAATGTCATCAAAGAGATGAAGGAATTAAATTGGAGAATTTGATACAGGCCATCGCTATTTATGCCGATGCGATCGTATCTTTGTGTAGTTAATCATGCGAATGCGTAAAGTAAAGTGGGCTGTGGAATATTTATCCGACAGTCAGAAGCTTGTCACCCATCCCGAAGAAAAAAAATCTTTATGGAAGGGACAATATCGCCTGCTTCATGTAGAGATTGGTTGCGGTAAAGGGAACTATTCGTTAGAAATGGCACGTAAATATCCGGATGAATTGTTTGTGGCCATTGAAAAGAATGAGAGTGCAGCCGGCATTGCGGCAAAGAAATTTGATGAAGCCAAGGATGTGGAAAATCTTTTCTTGATTCATGGAGATGCTTCTTTGATCGATACATGGTTTGCCAAAGAAGAGGTCGATATACTGCATCTGAACTTTAGTGATCCATGGCCGAAAAAACGATATGCGAAACGAAGATTGAGCAGTGCTTCCTTTCTTCAGCAATATCAGTCGATCTTATCAAAGCACGGACAAATCCAGATGAAAACGGATAATGAAAAGTTGTTTGAATATTCTGTTCTGGAGTTTTTGAAAGCCGGCTTTTTATTGGATGATTTATGTGTAAATTATCGTAGAGAGCCGCATGAAGAAGATGCGATCACCGAATACGAAGAAAAATTTATTGCCAATGGACAGCCTATCTATCGCTGTGTATTCAAAAAGGAGAAGGAAAATGAAACAGATTCATAATGAACAGGAATTTAATACCGCTATTCAAAATGATAAGATCAGTGTCATCTTATTTACGACCAAATGGTGTGGTGACTGCATGTTTATCAAACCATTTATGCCAAGTGTCGAAGCGGCCTATGATGCCTATGATTTTTATGAAATAGACCGTGATGAAATGATGGATCTGGCACAGGAATTGGAAATCATGGGAATCCCAAGCTTTGTCAGCTTTAAAAACGGAAAAGAAGTTTCTCGTTTTGTCTCTTCACTGCGAAAGACCAGACCGGAAATTGAAGCATATCTTGATGCGTTAAAGGATGTGGAGGAATAAACATGTTTAAAGACTTAATGCAAGCTATTTTTACCGAAGAAGTAGAACCGGAAGAAGAAGTAAACGAGCCTGTTCAAAAGGAAGAGACGCCGGTTTCCAATGTACAGGTACAACAACCGCAGGAATCCACTTTTGTTGAGCCGCAGATTCATTTGGCACCACAGACAGAAGATGTACAGATTGCAAACTTTGGTCAGACTCCTGCAAGCACAGAACCTAAAAGTACGATCTTTACAGGGTTGGATGTTGACAGTGTAGCAAGCGAGGAGCCACGTCCAAGAAAAAAAATGTATCATTTTGATCGCTCTAAAACCAAAAAAGTGCGCAGAACTCAGGAGGATTTGGAATATACACCAATCATTTCTCCGATTTTTGGGAATATGGAAGAGTCAAAAAAAGATACGTCCAAAGTGCACAATGCGATCGATTTAAATAAACCGGAACAGCTGGAAGACTATATGACAGTTCTTTCGCCTATGTACGGCGATCGACCGGGCGTAACACCGGTGGTACAGAATATTCCAAAGATGGAACCGGCACAAAAAGAAGCTAACGGCAAGGATCGCGGATATTCTCTGGATTCGATGTTAGAAAAACCGGAAAAGAAAGAAAACAAACAAGCCACTTTGTTTTCAAAAGACTGATTCGAGGTGAGTCAAGTGGCCTATCATTTTATCGGAATCAAAGGTACAGGAATGGCAGCTTTAGCCAGTATTCTTTATGATGAGCATAAAGATGTTACGGGAAGCGATATTGAAAAATATATCTTTACACAGGATGAAGTGGAAAAAAGAGGTATTCCGATCACGACCTTTGATGCCAGTCATATTCATGATCATGATACCTGCATTATTGGACTTTCGTTTGATGAAACCAATCCGGAAGTGAAAGCGGCTATGCAAAATCCAACGGTGAAGACATATTACTACAATGAATACCTGGGAAAATTGTTGGAGTCTTATACATCTATCAGTGTGGCAGGAACGCATGGAAAATCAACGACAACGGGAATTTTGGGGCATGTTTTGCCACAGCTTTTACCGACAGGATATTTGATTGGGGATGGACATGGACATATGCCGGAGGATGCGAAATATTTTGTATTGGAATCTTGTGAGTTTCAACGACATTTCTTGGCATACCATCCAGATTATGCACTGATTACTAACATTGAGCTGGATCATGTTGATTATTATAAAGATATGGATGATTATCTCGATGCGTTTCAATCTTTTGTCAATCAGACAAAGAAGCACTGTGTCATTTTTGGAGATGATCCATATTTGCCAAAATTATCGTATTCGGTACCTGTTACGACATATGGTTTACAAAAGGGAAATGATTATCAGGCTGTAAATATCGAACAAGGTCCTTTTGGAATGCACTTTGATTGTCTATATCAGGGCAAGGTCTTAGCACATATCGAATTAAGTGAGGTTGGTGATCCCTTCCTGCAGGATGCCTTAGGCTGTTTTGCCTTATGTCATGTGTTAGGAATGCCTGTAAATGACATTGTTGAGGGATTAAAGACTTATCAGGGAATTGCCCGCCGTTTTGTCATTGAAGAAGTCAAGGATAGTGTATTGATTGATGATTATGCACATCATCCGACTGCCATTCGCTACATGATCGATTCGGCACGAAAGAAATATCCGGAAAAGAAGGTTATTGCCTTGTATAAACCTGATCGTTATTCCAGGCTGCAATACTTCCTTCAAGATTTTGCCGACAGCTTAAATACGGCTGATCAAGTTGTATTGTGTGATTTCCCTAAAAATGCACAAAGAGAAGATGAAAGTATTACAGTTACGATTCAAGATCTTTTAGATTTATGTCCGAATTCTATCTTATTGGATATCGATGAAAAATCAGCAGAGGTCTTAAAAGAGATGGCACCGGCTGTCTATGTCTTTATGTCCAGTAAGGATATTTACCTGTTAAAGGACAAATTGGCAAAGCTTCTAAAATAGTATCGTTTATAGACGCCTTTAGGGTGTCTTTTTTCAACTCCGTCTTTATTTTAAAGCGTTTTCAAGATTTATGAAAAATTTTTCAAAAAGAAATGGTCTTCCTTCCTTTGAAATGTTATAATAATTCTGAGGTGATATTTTGACTGTAAATGAATTTTTTTCTACGGTTGCGATGGTTGCAGGTTGGATCTTACCTGTGCTGGGCATCGTTGTTTTAGTATATGTGATTTTGATCTTAAAAGAGCTTTTACAAACGGTAAAAAGCGCTACTCGAACCTTGGATACAACCGAACAGCAGCTTCGTAAGCTGGATGCTCCTCTTTCTACAGCAGAGAATATCTCACATACGATCGATGAAGTACAAGAAACTACGAAAAAAGCCGTAAAGACAGCAGCCAGTACCGTAGTCAAGAATGTAGATCAGATTAAGAACTGGGTCAATGCGAAGAAGAACCCGGTCATGGATACAGAACCTGTTAATGCAGCATCAGATAAGGAGGATGAATCATGAGTGATGAAAACAAAAGCGCTGAAGTTGTTCAGGAATTAGAAAATGAAGCGATGGATCAGCTGGAGACACTGAAGGAAGACAACAACAAAGAAAATGAAGAAGTAATTCAGGACGCCAAAGAAAAGATCAAGGCTATTTTTGAAGATCTGCAGGAATGGATCAAAGAAAATACCGAACCGGAGAAAGTCAAAGAAGGTTTGAACAAGGCTAAAGATGAAACGGTAAAGGTCTTAAAGGCGACAAAAGAAAAAGCGGTGGAAATCAGCAATTCAGAACAGTTTAAGAATACAGTTTCAGCCGGAAAAGACTTTTTACTGGGGGCCGGTGCTTTGATTGGAGATGGTATCAAAGCTGGTGCCGATGCCTTGATGAAAAATGATAATATCAAAAACTTTGTGAACACGGCCGATGAAAAGCTGGATGTATTAAGAGAAAGCGAAGGTTTGAAAAACGCCGTGGATTCAGCGGAACAAGTTACACAAAAAGTAGGGGATGCGGTATTTAGTGGAATCCGTAAGTTCCTCGATAAAAAAGATCGTACGACTTCCGATTCGGGGATACAGGAGGATGAAGAATAAGCTATGAAACGTATAACGATTTATGATGTAGCCAAGGAGGCTGATGTTTCTTTGGCTACGGTCAGCCGAGTCATTAATGACAGCAATGTGGTTCGTGAAGACACTAAACAAAGGGTACAGGAAGCCATTGAAAAGTTAGGCTACAAGCCCAATGCAATAGCACAGGGGCTTGCCTTATCCAAAACAACGACCGTATCGATCGTCATGAGTGAAAAACTGTTTGCCTATAATGGAAAAATTTTAAATGGTTTGATGGATGTGGCAAAGATCTATAACTACAACATCATGTTCCATACAACATCACAGGGCATTTCTAAAATGCAGGATGTGATCGAATCCATCATCAAATCTCATGTCGATGGTGTTATTTTATTCAATGACAATTTCTCAGAGGATGAGATGGAAGTCTTGCAGGAATATCAGATTCCAATGGTTGTCGTTGGTTCTTTGTTGCCGGAAACTAAAGTCAACAATGTAGGCAATGTCTATGTCGATTTTGAAAAAATGGCTTATGAAATGGTCAATGAATTGTTTGATAAGGGCATCAATGATATTTCGTTGGTGGAAGACAAGTTAAATTTAAGTATGATGGAACAGATGCGATCTGGAATTGAGCGTGCTTTCCATGATCACGGAATTGAGTTTAAAAAATACATTTCGTATGATGAAACATATAAAAGCTCTTATAATTTCTTAACTGAATACTTTAAGACCAATAAACCAAGCCAGTTTGTGTTTACGTTTAGAGATTCGCAGGCTATTGCGGTATTGAATTCCTGCCAGGAAGCCGGATATAAGATTCCGGATGACTGCCAGCTTGTATGTGTTCTCAATAATAAATATCTTTCCATGACACGACCAAATATCTCAACCTTTAATATTCCGGAGTATGATATGGGGGCCGTATCGATGCGTTTATTGACAAAAATGCTGGTGGATGATGAATCTGTACGTGAAAACAAAAGCATTGAATTAGGATATTCTTTTATACCTAAAGGAACGACAAAGTAAGGACTATAGATTTGAATAGTCCTTTTTTCATGTTTGGTGTATAATTCTTATATGGAAATAGTAATGATCAATGAAGCAAAAGATAAAAGTATTTATCGCTATAAGAAAGATTATCAAAGGATTTTAGAACGAGCTTGTTCTATTCTGCATCGTAATCACGATTATACATTAAGTGTCATTTTTGTGACACCGGAAAGGATCCATGAGATCAATAAAGAATATCGCAACATCGATCGCAGTACGGATGTAATTAGCTTTGCCCTGCAGGATGACAGTTCCAACATCGTTTTGGAGGAAGAGGAAAACGAATTAGGAGATATCTTCATCAATGTGGAAGCTATCAGCGCACAGGCAAAGGAGTATGGACATTCTAAACGAAGAGAAGCCTGTTTTCTTTTCTGCCATGGCCTATTACATCTGATGGGTTATGATCACATGTGTCCACAGGATGAAAAAGAGATGTTTGATTTACAGGATGTGATACTGGATGAAGTGGTTCAGAGGTAGGTTTAAATATGCGTTTAGCGGTCTGCGCTATGCGATTTGTGATAAAAGCATAGCTCTTCAAATGCTGTTTGGCCTGCTAGTGATCCTGTTTGGCTTGTTGCTTGGATTTACTGTACAAGAATGGTTTTGGATCCTTTTATGCATTGTGCTTGTCGTAGTTGGAGAAATCATAAATTCTTGTATCGAACAACTTGTCGATTATATTTCTTTAGAACATACCAAACAGGCAAAACAGATCAAGGATATGGCAGCAGGAGCTGTCTTTTTACTGAGTCTTTTCAGTACTTTTATTGGATTTGCGATCCTTATTCAAAAAATAATTTAGAAAGGAACGAGTATGACATATAAATCAGGTTTTATTGCGATCATCGGAAGACCCAACGCCGGGAAAAGTACGCTTTTAAATGCATTATTGCGAGAAAAAGTGGCCATTATGTCTGATAAACCTAATACGACAAGAAACAATATTGCCGGTATCTTAACCCAGAAAGATGCTCAGTTTGTTTTTGTGGATACACCGGGTATTCATAAACCGCAACAGCAGTTGGGACGTGTTTTAAATAAGAATGCGTATATGGCCATGGAGGACTGTGATTGTCTGGCATGGATCGTTGATGGCACACAACCCTTTGGCAAAGGCGATTCGTTTATTCTGGAGCGCATACAATCTTTACATAAGCCTTGTTTTCTTCTGGTCAATAAGATCGATCATCTATCAAAAGAAAACATGATCAAAGTGTTGATGGATTGGCAGAATAAATATGACTTTCATGCCATCATTCCAATCAGTGCGCTCAAAAAAGAAAACTTGCATGAGCTGTTACAAGTATTGAAACAAGCTCTTCCCGAAGGAATGGCTATGTACCCGCAGGAGATGATCAGTGATCATGATGAGAATTTTCAAACGACGGAGATCATTCGTGAGAAAATCTTATTTGTGACCAAAGAGGAAATTCCACACAGCGTTGCGGTCGTGCTGGAAAATCGCAGGATGGAAGGAAGTCGTCTGCATCTGCAGGCAATGATCATTGTTGATCGTGATTCCCAAAAAGGGATATTGATCGGAAAACAGGGAAGTATGATCAAGAAGATTCGTCTTGCGGCACAAAAAGAACTCAAGGAAAAATTTGGTTGTCCGGTGGATTTGGAATTATATGTTCGTGTAGAGAAAAACTGGCGAAATAAAGAACAAAAAATCAAAGAATTCGGATTGGATGAGCTAGATGACGATTAAAACGACCGGTATTGTTTTAAAGGTTCAAGATTATAAGGAAAAAGACGGGCTGGCATGGATGTTGACACAGGATCAAATCGTTTCGGTTCGAGTAAGAGGCATCCAGAAAGAAGGCTCCAAGCTTAGAAGTGGCTGTCAGCCTTTTTTATATGCGACATGGCACATCGAAGAAAGAAATCAGGGACCGGGATTGTTGATACATGCCACACCGATTTGTTTCTTTTATCGTGTAATGGAGGATCTTACCATACAGGCTTTTAGCTTTCTGTTA
>NZ_JAXKBY010000034.1:0-10499 GCF_036552745.1 Faecalicoccus sp. | reverse complement strand
GCTTGGGGGATCTAAAATGATGCCGTGATAGGTTCGTCCCCGACGTTGTTCTCTTTTGACAAATTTGACGACATCATCTACGATAAAACGAATCTTATGATCTTCCAGATGGGAAAGATGCATGTTTTCTTTAGCCCACTGTACCATGCCTTTGCTGGCATCTACATGAACAACTTCATTGGCACCGGCTTTGGCACAAGCCATTGTCGCACCTCCGGTATAGGCAAAAAGGTTTAAGATGCGAAGATCGCTTCGTTTTGATTTTTCAATGGTATCCATCATAAAATCCCAGTTGGCTGCCTGTTCCGGGAAAAGTCCGGTATGCTTAAAACCGGTAGGAGAGATTTTAAAGCGTAATCCGCGATAACCAATCGTCCAAAATTCTTTGATTTCTTTGATCGTTTCCCAGTGACCACCTCCGCTTTTAGAGCGATGATAGATCGCATCCGCTTTGTTCCAATCCGGATTCTCAGAATCGATTGGCCATACACAGACCGGATCGGGTCTTCTTAATATAATGGAATTCCAACGTTCCAGTTTTTCTTTGTTTCCTGTATCCAGGACCTCATAGTCCTTCCAATTCTTTGCACATTGATTCATGTTTCTTATTATAACATAGATTCTTGACGGTGTTGATATAATGTTAGTAATGAAAAGGAGCGAATCAGAATGTTTGTACAACTGTTTTGTAAGGATAGAAATCAAAAAGAAAAAGATGAATTGTATCAGGTTCTCGGTGCGATTGCCCATCGTGAAAATGTACAGATTGAAGAGCGTGGCGATGTTGTTGAAATGGAGGTCTGTCCACAAGGGAAGATCATTGTTCATGAAGAGGACAGAGAGGTCATTTTAAGTGCTAATACGCGTCATGCCGGTGCCGGTTTTCATGCGTTTTGCGTTGATATCTTTATGGATATTCAACAAGAACTGAACGGAGAATTTGAACTGGTGGATGATCTGGAATTTGATCAGGATGGAAATTTTCATCGGCTGCATCATCTGTATGAAGATGAGTTAGACTATTTAAGAGGCAATCTAGTGAAGCGAGAACCTGTCTTCTATAAGAACTATTTATACGATGAAACTTACTTTTTGCCGATGGAAAAAGAGAATGCGATTGCGACACCGATCGGTTATATCGACACCAAAGAGTTTTTACATATGGATCCGCATGATTTGATGGATTTGTTTTATGTGTGGAACGAATGGGATATGGATGCATCCTACTATAAAAATGCAGCTTTAACTTTATTGGCTAAAGAAGGGTATGGGCCTTATGCTTTGATGAACGATCATACGCATAAAATGGCAAATATGATCTGTGATTATATCGAACTGGCTTATAAGATGGATTCATCCATTCCGTTACCGATCAAAGAATATCGTTTATACATTCAACTTCTGCAAAGAGAAGATCAGCTAAAAGATCCGGTGAACATGGAACAGGAAGTATATCAATATCGTTTGATGGAAGTATATCACCTGTTTGAAAATGTAAAGGTCGTGGCGTTAGGTGCCTGTGAAAGAAGCTATGATCCGGTGACACAATCGCTTTGTCTGATGTCAGCTCGAAAGGAAGAACATGAGTGGGACTACTTGATTCAGGCATCTAAACAACCTTTGATTTGTTCACAATTGGATCAGCTGGAAAAAAAGGAACCGATTCAATATCGTGATAAGGCCGTTTGGATACATGAATATAAAGAAGATGGTATCTTCTTTTTAGAGGCCAAAATCGTTTCTATGGAAGAAGAGCTTTTCTTTCATTGTACGCTGAAAGAAGAGAAACAAATTCCGTATTTAAAACAATGTATCAAGGAAAGTGAGTTTGCGATCCTGGATTAAAAACAGAAAAAATGGATGGAAAACAGGGCTTGTTTTTAACGATGTAACACTTCATCTTAGAAATGATGTGAAACCGCTTTTAAAAATTGTAAAAAGTGATCAAAAGTGATAAAATTTGTACGAGTATAGAGCTAAGTACTTTAAAAGTAGGAGGATTTTACATGTTAAAAGGTATTGCGGCAAGTGCTGGTGTATCCGTAGCTAAGGTCTATAAACTGGAAACACCAAATGTAGTAATCGAAAAGAAACAGGGAGATGCCGAATCAGAAATCAAAAAATTTGATGAAGCTTTGGAGAAAACAAAAAAAGACATTGAAGGTGTCAAAGAAAGAGCTGCAAAACGCTTAAGTGAAGAAGAACTGGCTGTATTTGATGCGCATCTGATGATGGCAGGTGACCCAGAATTAGCCGGACAGATCAAAAATATGATTCAGAATGAATCAGTGAATGCGGAATATGCAACGGAAGTAGTTGCTACACAGATGGTTGAAATGTTCGAAAGCATGGATAACGAATATTTCAAGGAAAGAGCTGCAGACGTTAAGGACGTAACATTCCGTTTGAAATGTAATCTGTTAGGTTTGGTCATTCCGGATCTGACAAGCATTGATGAAGATTCAATCATCGTTGCTCACGACTTAACACCAAGTGATACGGCACAGTTAAACGAATATGTAAAAGGCTTTGCCACAGAAATCGGTGGAAAGACTTCACATTCTGCCATCATGGCAAACTCTTTGGAAATTCCTGCCGTTGTAGGATGCCCAGGTGTTATGGATGCAGTTAAGACAGGTGATGTATTGGCCTTAGATGCTTTAGATGGTGTTGTGGAAGTAAATCCAGATGAAGCTACAATCAAGGCATATAACGAAAAAGCAGAAGCTTATGCCAAAGAAAAAGAAGAATTAAAGGTTCTGGTTTCTGAAAAATCAGTGACAAAAGATGGTCATGAAGTAGAATTGGCCGGAAACATCGGTGGTTTCAAAGATGTAGAAGGCGTATTGAAAAACGGTGGTGAAGGAGTCGGCTTGTTCCGTACGGAATTCTTATACATGGATTCGGATCACTTCCCAACAGAAGATGAACAATTTGAAGCTTACAAACAAGTTCTGGAAGGAATGCAGGGTAAACGTGTAGTTGTTCGTACACTGGATATCGGTGGTGACAAACACTTGTCTTACTATGAATTCCCACAGGAAATGAACCCATTCTTAGGATATCGTGCAATTCGTTTGTGCTTAAAGGAACAAGATATCTTCCGTACACAGCTTCGTGCTTTGTGCCGTGCTTCCGTTTATGGAAGACTGTGCATCATGTTCCCAATGATCGCAACGGTTAAAGAATTCTGCGATGCCAAAGCTATTTTTGAAGATGTGAAGAAAGAACTGATCGCCGAAGGTGTTCAGGTAGCTGATAATATCGAAGTAGGTATGATGGTTGAAATTCCTGCCGCTGCCGTATTAGCTGATCAGTTTGCCCAATATGCAGACTTCTTCTCTATCGGTACCAATGACTTGATTCAGTTCTCTATGGCTGCTGACCGTATGTCTGAACATGTATCTTACTTGTACCAGCCATATAACCCAAGTGTACTTCGTCTGATTGCCAACACGATCAAAGGTGCTCATTCACAAGGTAAATGGGCTGGTATGTGTGGTGCCATGGCCGGAGAACCGAATGCCGTACCGATTCTGTTAGGATTGGGATTGGATGAATTCTCTATGAGCGCAACACAGATCCTGAAGGCTCGTAAAGTTGTCAAATCTTTGAGCTACGAAGAAATGAAAGATTTAGCTCAGGAATGCTTGAACAAACAAACAGCTGAAGAAGTATTAGAATACGTACAATCTAAAGTAGAACAGTAAATATCCTTTGAGGTATAGGGTTTGGCTCTATACCTTTTTTATTTTGCCAACACAAGAACCAATCACATGAGACTTTTATCAAGTATCTTAAAAAAAATAAATTTAATTCATAGTTTACCGATTTATTTTCGTATATATATGTAGGAGGGTCTCATATGATAGAATTAAATGCACTTGGTTTTTCTTTGAATAGTGATAAACGATTCTTTGATGCACAAAGCAAAAAGATATTATCGTTTAAATCAATTCAGGCTTGTATTCTTCAACAATGTTTAGAGGAATTCAAACATCTATCGCTTGATCAAATCTTTGACTTGATGCAGCGATCTTACTCACATCCTCAGCTTTTTTTCACACAATGTAGAAGATACCAGCATTCCGGATGCGATTATCAGATATGATTTTTTGTACTCTATCTAACATCCGCTTGACAATCATCGAGAGATTTTAATTCATTTGGAAGCACAGGGACAGGACACATATCGATATGCATTGCCACGCAGATGTTGATATTACATGTCAAGGTTGATTTCAGGACAAAAGAATGATCCTTTAGGATTTCAAAAATCTGATTTTGATGAAATCATAGATATTCGTTCTATCTGGATTTGTCTTCATCATGCGCATCAAAAAGATAATTGTTTTTTAGAATATCGAACGCAGGAGCATGTAAGAAGAGGTAACTTTCGCTTTGATCCGGAATGTTACGACTTTTCTCAAATCTATCTTTTGTATCCTTGTATCCATACTGATGCCAATATTCACTTGGAGGAAATTATGAATCGACCAAAAGATATTATGGAATTTCTTTCTTTATTGTTTTTATCAAATCGAGAATTTGATGAAATACGACTTATCCTAGAGAAAAAATATAATATAGTAGTAACGGAAGTACTAAAAACGGAGGTAGAGAAGATGTGTACATTTTCAGAGGGTGCTTTTTTGGCTTGGCAGGAAAGAGGACTTGAACAAGGGTTAGAAAAAGGTAAAGTAGAAACCTTGGTCGATAATATCTCCAGTTTATTGGAAAGTGGACTTATTTCCGATGTGCAACAAGCCTTTTCCATTTTACATGTCAAAAAAGACTTACAGTCAAAAGTATTACAACATCTCCAGCTTCATTAATTACATAAGAAAATAAAGAACCTTTCATAGATAAATCCTATTTTAAAAGGAGACTGATGATTACTTTTAAGTCTCCTTTTTAATGATGTGTCTAAGAAATGGATTTTTGTACTTGCTCCTGAAGCGCTCTGGCTTCTTTAATAGCTTTATGATAGTCCAGATTGTTTCGGATGTAAGGCTCTTTGTTCCAAACGAGGTCTTTTATACTTTGGTCATCACAGGTAATGCGCAGAATGATCTGCACAGGTTCATCACCATTAGACATTGATTGACTCAGTGCATTGGCCAGAGAATTCAAAACAGTTTTAGAAGCAGGTTTCTTAACCGGGACGATCTTCAGCTCAATTTTTGTATTGATGCGACATTGCATGATAGATCCTCTGATTTGATGATGTTGTTTTCTAATGTGATCATACAAATACCTACCTCTCTACTTTTTTTATAACACGTAGAATATCAAAAGTATAGTTATTTTTTACATTCTTTTAACACAGCAGTGTCCATGCTTTAACTTTCAGGACGTATGATAAAGACAAAGTTGAGGTAGGGAAAATGTTGTATGTCATGGGATTTTGTAGTATTTCATTAAGTGTTTTGAGTTATGCGCGTTCTAAGTTCTCTTCAAGTCTGATTCGAGAACGTTTAGAGATCATCGCATGTACACTCTTATTGGTGGGATTGATCTTTCTGGTGGGAACCTTTGGAATCTCAATGAGTGCTGTTTTAGCTTCCAGTTTGTTTATCTGTCTTGTGGCTCTTGTCTTTCAATTTCTGATTTAAAAATTAAACTTGAAATTTGATTCCTTTTAACATAAACTATACACATAAATGCGAGGAATAGAAGGAGTAGTTTTTCCGGAAGTTGTAGAGAGTTTCTGGTTGGTGAAAAGAAGCACAAAGGGAAGATGAAGGTAGTCTAGGAGCAGGTCTTTGAGTTGAGTAGAAGACATCGCAGACACAGCGTTATGTGTAATGAGGTATGTTTTACATACGAATTTAGGTGGTACCACGTCAAGCACGTCCTAATCGGATGTGCTTTTTTTATGAAGGAGGATGACTATGGAAAAAGAAATGGCACCCAAGTATGATCATTTACAAGTAGAATCCGGTAAATATCAAAATTGGATCGACCAAGGTTATTTTACAGCCGGGGATCTTTCAAAAAGACCGTATTGTATTGTGATCCCGCCACCCAATGTAACCGGTAAGCTACATTTGGGTCATGCCTGGGATACGACATTGCAGGATATTATTTGTCGGTATAAACGTTTACAGGGCTATGATGTGTTGTGGGTAGCTGGTATGGATCATGCCGGTATTGCGACACAGGCCAAGGTAGATGCTCGTTTAAAAGACGAGGGTATTTCTCGTTATGATATTGGCCGTGAGAAATTTTTGGATCGCGCCTGGGAATGGAAAGAAGAATATGCTGCAACGATTCGTAAACAATGGGCTAAATTAGGCTTGTCTTTAGATTATACAAGAGAACGCTTTACATTAGATGAAGGATTGAGCCATGCGGTACGAAAAGTCTTTGTCGATCTGTATAATGATGGCCTGATCTATCAGGGCGAAAGAATCATCAACTGGGATCCGGAAGCCAAGACCGCTTTATCCAATATTGAGGTTGAGCATAAAGAGATCAAAGGTCACATGTACTACTTTAAATATAAAGTGGTAGAAACCGGAAAAGAACTGGTGATTGCCACAACACGTCCGGAGACAATGTTTGCCGACCAGGCTATCTTTGTACACCCGGATGATGAACGTTATAAGGATATCATTGGCCTGCATGCGATTAATCCGGCCAATGGGGAAGAATTGCCGATCATGGCGGATGACTATATCGATATGGACTTTGGTACAGCTGTTATGAAGTGTACCCCGGCCCACGATCCAAACGACTTCATGTTGGCTAAAAAATACAATTTGCTGATGCCGATCTGTATGAATCCGGATGGCACGATGAATGAAATGGCACATAAATATGCCGGTATGGATCGTTTTGAATGTCGTAAGGCATTGGTCGAAGATTTTGAAAAAGCCGGTGTTGTCGATCATATTGAAGAACATATGCATCAGGTAGGACATTCACAACGTACCGGTGTAATCGTAGAACCATATTTAAGCAAGCAATGGTTTGTAAAGATGAAACCATTGGCCGATGAAGTTTTAAAAAATCAAAAGATTGAAGATCAAAAGATCAACTTTGTTCCTTCCCGCTTTGAAAAGACGTTTGAACAAGGGCTGGAGAATATCGAAGACTGGTGTATTTCCCGTCAGTTATGGTGGGGTCATCGAATTCCGGCCTGGACGAATAAGGCAACAGGTGAAATCTATGTAGGCATGGAAGATCCAAAAGATCCTGAAAACTGGCAGCAGGATGAAGATGTATTAGATACTTGGTTCTCCAGTGCTTTATGGCCTTTTTCAACTTTGGGATGGCCGGAAACAACAGACGATCTAAAACGTTATTTCCCAAATGATTGTCTTGTTACTGGATATGATATTATTTTCTTCTGGGTTGCCCGTATGGCTTTCCAAACACGATATTGTATGAAAAATCGTCCGTTTAAGGATGTATTGATTCACGGTTTAGTTCGTGATTCCAAAGGACGCAAGATGTCTAAATCCCTGGGTAATGGTATTGATCCGATGGATGTCATTCAAGATAAAGGAGCGGATGCCTTACGCTTCTTCTTAACGACAAACTCTACACCGGGCTTGGATCTTCGTTTTGATGATAAGAAGATGGATGCCGCCTGGAATTTCATCAACAAGATCTGGAATGCAGCTCGTTTTGTACAGATGCAGCTCCAGGATGAAAAGCCGGTATTAAAACCGGAAAATTTAAGTGCTGTCGATAAATGGATCTTGTCAAGAATGAATACGGTCATCGATCACGTGACGATGAATATGGACCGCTATGAATTTGCCATGGTAGGCAATGAATTGTATAGTTTTGTATGGGATGATTTCTGCAGCTGGTATATTGAATTAAGTAAAGCCAATTTATATAGTGAAAATCAGAATATCGTTGCTTCTACAAAAGCTGTACTGCTTACTGTATTGGCAAACATCTGTAAGCTATTACATCCTTTTATGCCGTTTGTAACGGAAGAGATTTATCAGTCGTTGCCACATGATAAAGAAAGCATCAATGTGGAAACATGGCCGGAAAAAGTTGAACTCGATGCCAAAGAAAACGAAAAAGAATTTGTCGATCTGGCTTTATCGATCATCGTAAAAGTTCGTGAGATCAAACAGGAATACAATATGAAACCAAGCAATCCGCTTGCGATATCCATTGTGGATGAACAGGGAAGTGTGATCGATCTTTCGGACGATTATAAACGCATTATCGACCGTATGTGTCATGTTAACTTTGAAACGATCGAAGATGAAGATATTTTGAGCCGTACTCTGGAAAAAGCGGTACTTCGTGTTCGTATGGGAGATTTGGTTGACTACAACGAAGAAAAAGAAAAGCTGGAAAAGGAAATTGAAAGACTTCAAAAAGAAATCAAACGTGCCAGCGGTATGTTGAACAATCCAAACTTTGTATCCAAGGCACCACAGGCTAAAGTCGATCAGGAAAAGGCAAAACTGGCTTCGTATGAAGATCAGCTTCATATGACACAAGCTAATTTAGAAGAGATCTTAAAGAAAATCGGTTAAGATTTACAAATGAAAGCTCCCATTGTGGAGCTTTTTATTATGGCTAAACTGTATGAATGATTCCTTTTGATAAAATATAAATAATTTAAGCAAATTAAAATAACTTACACAAAAGATAAGTTTTATATTGACATTAGTTCATGAGATGATAATATTTAGATACTAAAAGATTAAGAGTCTTAATGAAAGGAGATTAGTATGTCAAAACAAGAAACGATCGATTTGATCAATTCTTCTATGTTGTCTTTGATGGAGTTCACAAGAAAGTCCAGAGGGCCTATTAAGGGATTTCGGGCAAGAGATCTCAGTATTTTGATCTATATTTATACGGATAACGAACATCATCAGGTGACCATGTCACAATTAGCACAAAACTTAAAAGTGACACCGGCTGCTGCCAGTCAGATCATTACAGGTTATGAAAAAAATGGATGGGTAAAACGTGTTCGCTCTACCATGGATCGGCGAACGGTTTATATTCAGATCACGGATGATATCAAAGAGAAAATGTTAGAGAAATGGAGTTGTCATCAGGCTCGATTGAATGAATTTCTGGACATGTTGGGTCCGGAAGACTGTGAAAATTTTCACCGTATTCTAGAGAAGATGATTGGTTTTGTACAAGAAAAAATGCAGGAAGATTCGTGTGTGATGTAATGGAAAGAAAGGAATCGAATGAGCAAGCTATTCAGATATTTTAAGCCATTTATCGGAAGCGTTTTCTGTATTGTCGTCTTGTTGTTTGGACAGGCGTATTGTGAATTGAATTTACCGGATACGATGCAAAATATCGTAAATGTGGGAATTCAAAATCAGGGAATCACTTCCGGTGTGTATCAAAGAGTTTCCAAGAAAACGATGCAGGGCTATTTATTTTTGGCCGATGCGGATGTTAAGGAAGAAATCTTAGATGCCTATACTTTAGTTGAACCGACAAATGCCACTTCAAAACAGATTGATGAAGTTCCGGCCTTAGAAAAAGAACCGGTTTATTTTTTAGATACTGATCTGTCAAAAGAGTCTTTAGATCAATTAAATCAGGATTTAACACAGTTGCAGATGACATTTACGATGGTGATGCAGGCTATGCAAAAGGAAGGACTATCGCAAGAACAGCTGGCATCTTTTTTGATTGAAAATGGCTTAGAGACGTTTAAGGAACAAGCTGATGAGCAAATCAAAAGCCTAGGCGAATCGACAATCACTACGATGAGTGCCCAATTTGTATCTACGGAATACAAAAATTTAGGTATGAATATGACACAACTGCAACAAAGCTATATCCTTCAAAGTGGCCTTGTCATGTTGGCCTATGCACTGGCTAGTGGTATTTGTGCAATCTTAGTGGGCTATTTTGCCAGTCGGGTGGCCGCCGGTATATCATTTCACTTGCGAAATGATGTGTTTAAAAAGGTGACCTATTTCTCCAATGAAAACTTTGGGATATTTAATACCGGCACCTTGATTACTCGAACGACCAATGATATCCAACAGATTCAAATGGCAATCATCATGATCCTTCGTATCGTGATCTATGCGCCAATCATTGGAATTGGGGCCTTGCTTCATGTTCTGCAAAGTGAAGCCGGTATGACATGGATTATTGCGCTTTGCGTGGTTGTGATTTTAAGCATTGTCGGAGCTATGTTTGCCGTCGTGATGCCGAAATTTAAAAAGATGCAGAAATATACCGATAAGCTCAATAGTGTGGTTCAAGAGCTGTTAGATGGTATTCTTGTTATTCGTGCCTTCAACAATGAATCGGTAGAACAGAAAAAGTTTGATAAAGCCAATTTGGATATTACCAAGGTCAGTTTGTTTACGACACGTGCCATGGCCTTGTTGATGCCTTTGATGATGTTCTTGATGAACGGAACAACACTATTGATCTTATGGGTGGGTGCCGGTCAAGTGGACAGTGGTATGATTCAGGTCGGCAGCATTATGGCCTTCATGCAGTATGCAATGCAGGTCATCATGGCTTTT
>NZ_JAXKBY010000033.1:0-10808 GCF_036552745.1 Faecalicoccus sp. | reverse complement strand
GTCATAAAGAATACCTCTTTTCTGACTACAATATAAAATCTAATTTGACATTATTTATGCCATATCACCAAATTGTCGGTATAGCGAATGCAAAAGTATATATTTTTTCAATATTACTTTCCTTTGTATCCATTTTACTAGTTTCCCATCTTGCTACTGTAATCGCATCAACACCTATTCTTTCAGCAAATTGTTTCTGAGATAAATTAAGTAGTTCCCTAATTAATTTAACATCCTCATCTATTCTATAATTCACCATAGATTTGATATCACCTCACAGCTTTATTCTAGCATACGCTAGCAAGAAGTTAAATGTAAACTTTTTATTAGCATACGCTAGTAAGAAGTTTTTTTTACTCTTTACAGTTTCGTATTTTTAAAACAAAAAAGAAGTATCTAGACTTCTCACAAAGTCTAAATACTTCTTTGATCTTCTCACAACTATTATTACTAACGTTTTGAGAACTGTGGAGCACGACGTGCTGCTTTTAAACCGTATTTCTTACGTTCTTTAGCACGAGGGTCACGTGTTACGAATCCGGCTGCCTTCAATACTGGACGATAATCATCACTTGCTTCCATCAAAGCACGTGTTACACCATGACGCATAGCGCCGGCCTGTCCAGTGTATCCACCACCATGTACGTTGATTACAACATCAAACTGATCTAAAGTATTTGTCAGTTCTAATGGTGATTTAACAACCATACGCAATGTTTCCAATGGAAGATATTCTTCCAAAGTCTTTCCGTTGACTTCAATATTTCCTGTTCCTGGGCGTAAGAATACACGAGCAATAGATTTTTTACGACGTCCTACACCATGATACTGAACGATGTTTGTATTTGCCATCTTCTATTCCTCCTTATCCTTTCACCTTTAATTCAACAGGCTTCTGAGCAGCATGTGGATGTTCGCTTCCTGCATAGACAAACAAATGTCCACGCATTACATCACCTAATTTAGTGTGTGGCAACATTCCTTTTACAGCTCTTTCTACCCATTCTACTGGATATTTTTCTTTCATTTCTTTGGCAGTACGAACTCGCATACCTCCAAAGTATCCAGAGTGGTTGTAGTACTTCTCTGTGTTCAATTTGTTTCCAGTCATATCGACTTTGTCCGCATTGATCACAATTACATAATCACCGCAGTCAACATTTGGTGTGTATGTAGGTTTGTGTTTTCCTCTCAATACATGTGCACAAGTAGTGGCCAAGCGACCTAAGGTTTGTCCTTCACCGTCTACTACATACCATGTACGTGTTACGTCGGCAGGTTTTGCCATTGTAGTTTGACGCATTCTCTTTTCCTCCTTGATTTCAGCGTTACCGGGGCTGAAACGGCCGAAGATTAGCCATGTACTATCTTATGCAAAAAGTAACGAAAAGTCAATCAAAATTACAGTATTATGTAATGAAAACACAATATACATTCTCTGATTAAAACTTTGAATATTCAGCTTTTCTTTTTGCTTTGTTTTTCTATCCCTATTTGAAAAGATGCCTCTAAAAAATCTATTGATCAAAAGACATCTTCTCTTGTTTATGTTAGTTCTGTGACAATATCATAGACATCCTGTTTTTATAGTTCTATGATTGTTCCTTTGTTTTGTTCAGCCGCTTTTTCCTGGATTTTTTGTGAACATACCAAATCCAGCACCGCAGAGCCTGTTGTGATAAATAAAGTCACCTCCTGGTCATTTTTACGACCATCGACTTTTCCTAAAAGGGCTTCTCCAAGCTCACCACTCACTTGATCTTCATGATAAATTCCTTTTTGAATCGGCTGCAACAAACTTCCACATTCTTTTAAAGCTCCATCTCGAGTATCAACATAAACACGATCGGCATGTGTCACCGTATATTCATTGATTTCAGCCATTTCAGGTGTATAAGAGCCAACTCCATTAATATGACATCCCGGTTTTACCAGTCTTCCATCAAAAGTCGCAACCTTAGCGGTTGTTACAGAAGTGATGATATCTGCATCTTGAATGGCTTCTTCACTGGATGCGGCGACTTCCAGACGGGCTTTGAATACACCTTTAAAGCGTTCTGTCATCTTATCCACAAATGCCTGCGCTCTTTCCTTAGATATATCAAATACCTTGACCAGTTCAATATCGCGAACATTTAAAACGGCTTCCAGCTGTGTTTCTGCCTGTCCACCTGTTCCAAACAACGCAAAGATCTTGCTGTCATGACGAGCTAACACATCCGTTGCTGCTCCGGCAATAGCTCCGGTACGTAAGCGTGTAAGATAGGTTCCATCCATCAAGGTACTGACCTGCCCTGTCTCGGCATCCAGGTTGACCATAGTAGCTGGCACAGAGTTAAGTCCTTTCTCAATATTTTTAGGATATACGGATACGATCTTTACCCCTAAAGCATTGGCTTTTGGTGCATATCCATACATGTACAAGCTTTGTCCTTCATGCTCAGGAACATCTAAATTGGCACGCAAAGGAATGTTGGCACTTCCTTCTGAATACATCTTCAAGGCCTCTTTATCGGCTTCGATGGCTTCCTTCATTGGCATTACTTCTTTGATATCATCTTGTGTAAGAATACGAATTTCCATTTTCTATTTCTCCTTGCTAAATGAACTTTTCAACATGGTTATAGCCGAATACAATACGACTATCACTACGACCCATAATAAAGCAGATACATCCAGGCTTTTGACCACAAAAGCGGCAACCAAAACGCCTAATACTCCAAAGGTGGAAGTAAACAATGTAATTTTACGTGAATAGCTATCCAGCTTTATAAACTGCATGGAACCAATCGGCACAGAAAAAGTACAGGCGCCCATCATAATAGGAAACGCAATTGATGGATTAAGTCCCATCGCATAAACCGTAGCCATCGTCAATGCATATGAACCGATACCGATATTGTTTAACGCTCCAAATAACATGCAAAGAAGCGCAAACAAAATCAAAGAGCCACCTTCTAAAGAGCTTAATTCTCCTCCACTTGGATAAATGCCAAATTTTCCTGCCAAGATCAGTCCGGCCGCAATAAAGAGTCCAGCTGCCACAAAACGTTTGATTTGATTTGCAGGCAGTTTTGTTACATAACGAGGAGATACATAGGCACCCACCACCTGACAAACGATTGCCGTGACCAGCGTCAACAAGCCAACCTCAATACTGGATATATAAGCCAGTGCCATCACCGCAACCGGAATCACACATTCTGTATTTAAAGTTCCCGGCAACTTCTTATCCGAAACCCATTTTGCTTTGGGATACAAACTTGATCCGATCGCAAAATCACTAATTCCAAACGTCGAAAGAAAGAACATGAAAAAAGACACAATGGCCATCGCAACAGGATTTCCCGGTTCCTCCTTCAATTCTTCTTTATGCTGCAGTACATCTAAGACAAAGCGAATCGCAAAAAGCCCATTCACCAACACCACTAAGATCAAGATCACTTGAACTATGTTGATTCCATCCATTCATTTCTCTCCTAATTTTTATAAAAAACATCACGAATATCCTTCGATTGATCCATGACCGGTAAATCTTCAATCTGATTCAGAATCTTGAGGCAATATGCATCATGCATGATATATTCTCTGGCAAAAAAAGACATCTCTCTTTTTTTTGTATAAATCGCATGACTCATTCCTTTTTCATCAAATGTCACATACAACATCGCTCGTCCGTCTATCGTCAACAAAAGCCATCTTCCATTCATATCTTCCAGCTTCTCTTTTTCATATCCATGACGATAAACATGCTTTAAGTTTGTTTTATACTCCTGTTTTTCATCATATAGGATGATCAAAACTTCTTTCAGTCTTCTTTGTACTTCTGCCAAAGCATGTTCCATTTCATCATTTAATTCCTGGGACCACAATTGGATCAACACTTGTTTTTTTGACTGCTTCAATAATTCCAAGCAGCGAACTTTTACAAGATTCCAGTCATTTAACTCCCATATTTGTTCATCTTCCCGAAGATACGAATCCAGTTCTATTTCACGTTTCAGCTTTGTTCGTGTTTCCTGAATTGTATTTTCCATCAAAGAACATACCATATCAATGGATTCTGCTTTATAAAGCTTTGTGCGCTTTGACTGACTAAAACAGACAATTCCCCTTCTCTCCAAGGATTCTAAGATATTGTAAACTTTAGAACGAGGAACACCGGAAGTCTTACTGACTTCATAACCCGTCTGCGGCCCATATTGTGACAATGTGACATACACTTTTGCCTCTGATTCTGTGAATTGAAAATTTTTTAATAATTCAATCACAGACATACCAAATCCTCCTAGTGTCAACCAAGGTCTTTCTTGTTATGCGCTACCTTAGGTAACTACTATAATTCTATTATAGTGCCTCTAAATATATTTTCAATATAAATAATATATTTTATATAGGTTTTATACATAATAAAAAAACCAGTATGTCAAACTGGTTTCTACATCATTGAAAAATCAACTTTTTTAAGTGTATCCACAATTTCTACGTCATACTTTAAAAGACTTTCATAAGCTTCAAGAAATAATTCTTTTTCCAGTCCAAACGGCTGATGAGCATCCATACCGATAATCGCTTTGTTTTTATATTGAGAAGCAATCTGCCAAAAGCGTGGATGTGGATAAGCCACAAATCCCATTTGTCTTGCCTTCTGGAATCCAAGTACGTTGTACTCTAAGGGAATCTCTAATTCTTTGGCCAACTTGCAGATACTATGAAAGCCCTCTTCCAGCTGATCATTCCATTTTAAACGCGGATTCAACAAGATCAATTCCGGATGCGCCAGGCAAGAATACATCCCTGTCTTAAGGCCCTCCAATGTAGATGTAAAATAATCTTCTATATGATTCTGCGGACAATTCCCGTAATAAATACCGGTTTCATCACTTTGATAATAATGATTGCCAAAGATCAGATAATCCAACTGTTTTTCTTTACAAAAGTTTTTTAACCAATCCATAGATTTTGGAAAGTATTCAGCTTCCAGTCCACAGAGGATCTCAATTTGATCCTGATATTTTTGTTTTAAGTCTAAAATACTTTTCTGATAGCCATCAAATTCTGTTTCCAACATGCGAATATGCGGATGAAAACCACTTGGATAATGCCAACAGGAATGATCTGAAAATCCAAGCGTGGTATAGCCTTCCTGTATGGCAATCTGTACATAGTCTTCATCGGTTCCCATCGCATGATGACATCGTGCTGTATGTGTATGATAATTTTTCATCCCTAATACCTCACTTTCATCAGATATAAGCCTTGTGGCGGCGCATTATATCGACAAACTTCTTTATTTTTTTCCAAAAGCATTTGTTGAACATCCAATGGTTGGATTCTTTGTTTTCCAACTTCGATTAAAGTCCCCGTCATCATTCGAACCTGATAGCGTAGAAAACCATTTCCTTCAAATAAAAAATGAACGTCTTTGCCTTTATTTCTTATCTCGATCAACCGCACATTTTTGATTCTTGGTTTTCTGGCATCGATTCGACTGCTGGAAAAGCTGGTAAAATCGTGTTCTCCTATAAGATAGAAAGCCGCTTCCAACATTTTCTCCATGTCCAGCTTTTGATACAACGGCGCTTTATATCGATAAGCAAATGGATCGGTGACATCATAAGTCGCAATATACGCATATTGTTTGGATTTACAGGAGAAACGAGCATGAAAATCTTCTGATGCGATTTCAGCACTTTGGATTCGTATGTCCTGTGGCAACAACGCATTCATAGCCTTTACATATTGCCATGGCTGCATAGCTGTCTCACTTTGAAAATGAAATACCTGGCCAAGCGCATGCACATGAGCATCCGTTCTGCCACTAGCCACAATTTCAACCGGACTTTTCTGTATTTTTTCCAATGCTTCTTCAACGATCGTTTGAATACCTAAAGCATTTTCCTGTTTTTGCCAACCGGCATAATTATAACCGTCATAAGCTACCGTACATTTTATGATCATAATAGCCAAATTCCTATGCAGACACCCAATATACAGACACTGCAGAACATGCCTAAACGATCGATGCCGTGCATTTTTAACACTTTGTACCTTGTTCTTTGTTTATTGGGATCATATCCTCTTGCCTCCATCGCATTGGCAAGCTGTTCAGCACGATCAAAGCTCGATACAAATAAAGGAACGATCAAGGAAAGGATCGACATTACCTTCTCTTTTAAGCTTCCATTTTCAAAATCGACACCACGGCTGGCCTGTGCATTCATGATGCGTTGTGTTTCTTCAATCAATGTCGGAATAAAACGCAAGGCAATACTGATCATCATCGCTATGATATGAGCCGGTAAGCCTATCTTTTCAAACGGTTTTAACAGCTTTTCAATTCCCAGCGTTAAATCCAATGGCTTTGTCGTTGCGGTCAAAATGGTCGTAAGCACGATCATGAACATCAGTCGCACGGCAATATATAGGGTTTGAAACACCGCATCGGAATAGACGGAAAACCATCCCCATTCGATCCATGGTCTGCCTGTTTTGATGACAAGGACATTGATTACCAGAAGAAAGATCATCATCCATATGATCGGCTTCATGGCACGCAGGGCAAATCGTATCTGCAGCTTTGATAAGAAAAGACAAGCTAAAATAAAAGCACCAATCACAACATAGCCTATAGCACCTGCCGGAATAAAGACCGCAATCATCACAAACAACAAGATCATGATTTTGGCTCTTGGATCCATCGCATGAACTTTAGAATCCAATGGCAAATATCGTCCTAACGCGATATTATTCATGGAGCATCACCTGCTCTCTAACACATTTCACCAGAGCATCCAACTCCAGAATCTCATCCGGTATCAAAAAGCCTTTTTCCTTCAACATCAGTTTTAAACGAATGATTGCCGGTGGATTGATTCCTACCTTGATCATCCATTCCGGATGTTCAAAGAATGTATGCACATCGCTTTCCTGTAACACTTTTCCATGATCCAGTACGATAACATGATCACAATAACGCATGACATGCTCCATATCGTGGGAAACTAAAAGAATGGTCTTGTTGTGTGTACGATTTAAATCCATAAACAAAGACATCATCTCTTTGGCTCCCTGAGGATCTAAACCGGCCGTTGGCTCATCCAATACCAAAACTTTGGGATCTAACACCAATATTCCGGCAATCGCCACTCTTCTTTTTTGACCGCCGCTTAATTCAAACGGAGATCTTTGTAGATACGATTCATCCAAACCTACCATCGGAAGAATCTTCTTTACAAGTTCATTGGCTTTCTCTTCTTCCACTCCAAAATTTTTAGGACCAAATGCTATATCCTTTTCAATCGTCTCTTCAAACAACTGATATTCCGGAAACTGAAATACCAATCCGACTTCTTTACGTAATGCTTTGACATCTTTGATCTTTAATAAAGGCTGAATATGAAATCCACAAATATCCAGGGTGCCGGCACTGGGAATCAATAAACCGTTTAAATGCTGCACTAGGGTGGATTTTCCGGAGCCTGTCTGTCCGATAATGGCAGTGACCTTTCCTTCAGGAATGCTCAAGTCAATGCCGTGTAAAGCACTGTGTTCAAAAGGGGTACCTGCATTATACACATGTTCTAAGTGGTTGATTTCAATTGACATAACTGTTTCACCACCTCTTCTAAAGTACAGACCGGTTGGTCTGTGATTTTTTCTTTGATCAATTCTTTTGAGAATTTTAATGCGAATGGAATATCCAGCTTCATTTCTTCCATCTCTTTGGCATGGGCAAAAATTTCCATAGGTGAACCTGTCATGGCTACTTCGCCATCTCTTAAAACAATGACAAAGTCACTTTGTGCCACTTCTTCCATATCGTGTGTAATGGAAAGAATCGTTCTGTCTTTTTTCGTATGAAGCTGTTTGATCTGTGTATTGATGCTGGCCTTTCCCTGAGGATCTAACATACTGGTTGATTCATCAAATACGATGATCTCCGGTTCAATGGCCAAAATTCCCGCAATGGCCACACGCTGTTTTTGACCACCGGAAAGCTTTGTAGGCTCACTGTCCAAATACTCCATCATTCCGACTTTTTGTGCTGAAGACTCAATAATAGCCTGCATCTCTTCCTGAGGAACACAATGGTTTTCCAAGCCAAAGGCAATATCGTCCGCTACGGTCGATCCGATAAACTGGTTATCCGGATTCTGAAAGACGATCCCCACATGATTACGAAGTTCATAAACACTTTCTTCATTGAGTGTTTTTCCTAATATGCGGATTTCACCACTTTTAGCCGCCAATAAGCCGATCAACAACTTTGCGATCGTACTTTTACCAGAACCATTATGACCGATAATGGTCGTATAGCTTCCTTTAGGTATCGAAAAGGAAACATCTTTTATAACATCATTTTGCCCATCATAGGAAAATGTCAGATTCATCACTTGGATTGCATCCATTTTGCACTCCTCCCAACTTGTTCATTATAGCGAAAAGTCTAACAGTTTAAAAGAAAAAGAAGGTTATCCCCCTTCTTTTTGTTGCATTTCACGCATCATTTTTTTAAATTCCCTGTAAAACAGAATTGCAGTCGTGGCAACGGCAATCGTATCCGCAATCGGTTCGGCTAAGAAAATCGCAAAAACCTTATCTGGAATCAACATCGGCAAAATATAGATCAAAGGTATCAACAACAACATTTTTCGCAATACAGCTAAAAAAGCACTGATTTTTGAATTTCCAAATGCGATAAAGCTTTGTTGGCAGGAAATCTGAATTCCCATCAATAAGACCGTGGACATGTAGATCCGTAAAGCCCAACAAGTGATTTCCGCTAATTCAGGATCATTGGTAAATATTGCCACAAACAACCCGGGAAATAATAAAACCATGGCCCATAAAATCGTCGAACATCCAAGACAAGCCAGTGTTTGAAGACGAAAAGCGCGTTTCACACGATCCGATAACTTTGCTCCATAGTTATAGCTGATGATCGGCTGCCCACCTTGTGTAATTCCCTGCAGTGGCAACATGGCAAACTGCATCACACTGGACAGAATGGTCATCGCTCCGACCGCCAAATCACCACCATATCTTAAAAGTGAGGAATTGAAACAAAGAACCAGAACACTCTCTGTTGCCTGCATCAGGAAAGGAGCCACACCTAAGGCAATACATGGAAGCATGATAGATGCGCTCAAACGAAGATTCTTTTTTTGCAGGCGCAAAACACTTTTAGAAGAACATAAAAAGTAAATAGCCCATGCGGCACTAAAAGCCTGTGAAAGTACCGTAGCTAAAGCAGCTCCCTGTACACCCATGCCAAAGCCAAAAATAAAGATCGGATCCAGCACGATATTCGTAACCGCACCAATACATACGGTAAACATGCTTATCAAAGAAAATCCCTGGCAGGATATGAAGGCATTGAGTCCTAATGTCAATTGTACGAAAATCGTACCAATCGCATAGATTTGTATATAGCCCATGGCATAACCAATCGTATTGGCACTGGCACCAAATAAATACAATAGTGGTCTGGCGCCGATCAACATAGCTATAGTCAGAAGAATCGTAATGATGCATAAGGATACAAAGCTGTTTCCCATGATTTTCTCGGCCATATCGTTTTCTTTCTTTCCCATGTAGATACTGGCTCTGGGAGCACCACCCATACCAAACAGATAGGCAAATGCACTTACGATCATGATTAATGGAAAACAAACACCTACACCGGTCAAGGCCACACTGCCTACTTCCGGAATATGCCCAATATACATTCGATCCACCATATTATAAAGGGCATTGACAACTTGTGAAGTAATGGCCGGTACCGCAAGAACCCACAATAAATGTCCAATAGGTTCTTTGGCAAGATTTACTTCTTTCGATAATGTTAATTTCATTCGATCACCCCAAATACTTAAGCATATTAAGTTTATACCTGGCAAAAATAAAAGACAAGACTCAATCTTGCCTCTTATGCCAAAAACTCATTTTCTTCCTGCGCAGCTTCAGATTTAACAGGAACATCGACAATGACTGTATCCTCATCCTCCGGTAGTAAGAACGCATCCAGTTCTTTTTTCCGTTCTCTATCCAAATGAAGTTTAGCCAGTACTGCCGTCAAAGCAGCCGCAACAGCCGCTAATGCCAATAAAACCTTGATCCATTTACGCATTCTTTTTCCTCCTTGCCAGAGCGATACCATCTCCTACATTATAAAATTCAACTTGGAAATCTTCCAGCTCTGTTAAAAAATCATGGTATGCACGAATTTTCCGTACCAAGCTTTTTGTGTTTCGATTGTTTGTACGTTCCGGATGTTCTACCAGTCCATGAAAATTCATGTTGTCTGTGAGTATTATACCATCTTGCGCAAGCAATGGGGAAAATTTGTTAAAAAAACGTGTGTATTGTGCTTTGGCCGCATCAATAAAAATACAGTCAAATACGCCTTGTACTTCTACCTCTAAAGCATCTCCTTCGATTAACGTAATTTGATTTTCAAGCCCAAGATCCTGGATATTTTTTTTAGCCTGTTCAATCATTTTAGGATCTCGTTCAATCGTAACCACACGGATACTTTCATCCAACAAGGCAATTTGAATAGCGGTATGAGCAATAGCAGTTCCAATTTCTAAAAAAGAATGACAATGATATTCCAGAAATTTTTCTTTTAAGAACTGAAAGCCTTCATCTTGTATAATAGGTACTGCATTCTCTAGCGCATAGTTTTTAATAGTCTCTAACTTATTCATACATAGGCTCCCTTATAAAAAAGGAAGTAGATTGCTCTACTTCACAAATTGTACGATTGCCATCGGTGCCGCATCCCCTTTACGGATACGTGTCTT
>NZ_JAXKBY010000032.1:0-8097 GCF_036552745.1 Faecalicoccus sp. | reverse complement strand
GGCAAAAACGATTTCATCCAAGGAAGAAGACAAGATACGCACACCGCAACCTTTTGAAAGTGTACATAAACCTAAAAAGTGGGTCGTTCCGGATGTTGAACAGGTCAAAGAAGTACTAAAACAACTGGAAAGTAAATTGAAAGCTTATGATCCACGCATTCTGCAGGTCAATGAACTGGGATATCAGGAAGCTTCCGGAAAGCGTATGATTACTAATTCGCTGGGATTGGATGTGGAAGATGAAGAGCGTATGCAGATTATCATGGCCTATGTCGTAGCCGGCGAAAATAACGATGTGCAGGTCAACTATGAAGTGGAGGTTGTCGAAGATCTATCGACACTGGATCTGGATGTGTTTGTGAAAAAAATTTGTGATAAAGCCATCGAAAAGTTGAATGCGTCTTCAATGCCAAGTCAGACCTTACCGGTGATTTTTGAAACTGAAGCGATGACTTCGTTGTTTTCGGCTTTTACCGGTTTATGGAATGGAGAACTTTTGTATAAAGGAATCTCTTGTTTAAAGGATAAATGGAATGAAAAGATCTTTTCTGAGAAAATCACGATTGAAGATGATCCACGTAATGTCGAAGCTTTGACCATTGCCAATTTTGATGATGAAGGCTGCCCAACCAGAAAGAAAGTCTTAGTCAAAGACGGTGTATTTGTACAGGCTTTACATTCGACAAAATCGGCAAGCTGTATGCAGACGGAAAGTACCGGAAATGGTTTTAAATCCGGCTATGCCTCAACGATAGGGGTATCACCGATGAACTGTTGTATCGTACCGGGAGAAAAATCTCTGCAACAGCTGGAAGAAACGATGAAGGATGGCCTGGTCATTACCGATCTGCAGGGATTACATGCGGGAATTGACTTTGTGACGACCAACTTTTCTTTGCAGGCATCGGGCTATCTTGTCAAAGATGGAAAAAGAGATCGCAGCGTAACCTTGATCACGGTTGCCGGTAATTTCATGGATCTGATGAAAAAAGTAGAAGAAGTGGGCAGCGATCTGGACTGGAGCTATCATCAAATAAAGAGTCCAAGCATTTATTTTATAGAATGTGCAGTAAGTGGGGAGTAAAATGATGAATTTTGTGAATCGGGAAATGCAGGAAGCATTAAAAAATCTGCGGGAAACGGACATACCGCAGAATCGAAATAAGGTCCTGGAGCTTTTAATCACAACACAGTTGTTTGTACCGGCTACCTGGGATAAGAGTCCACAGCTGGATGAGCATGGAAATATGACATTTCCACCGGATACGCATTTTAGTATCTTGACCATTCAAACAACGGATAAACAGCGCTTTTTTCCTTTCTTTACTTCCAAAGAAGAAAGTGAAAAATGGGCCGGCTCTAAAAACGGTAAGATGTTGTTGTTGACATTTGACCAGTATATTCCCATTGTGGAAATGGCACAAAAGGATATTGCCGGTATCGTAGTCGATCCTTATGGCATCAACACACCATTTCAAACACCTTTTTTGTTGGAATTAAAAGATCATCCTCGTCATACCGGTTTAAAGGAAACACAAATCTTAAAAGGAGAGAAGGTTTCCTTGCGTACACCCAAAAATGTGGATGATCTAAAAGAGACTTTGATCAAATACGGAAAAGAGCATGCGAACGTACGTTCGATCTATTTTAAGGAACGAATCATGGAAGATAAACCGACACACTGGTTTATCATTGTGGATTTAGAAGAGGAAGATCCACGATATTTGCAGGAAATGGCGCATTATTGTGCTCGCTGCAGCCATGGAAAACAGTTTGAATTTATGTTTGCCAGCATGAAGCTTTCACAGGAAATTATGGAGAAAAACACACCGATTTATTTAAAAACGGATGCTTAGTCATCCGTTTTTAATATATGATCTTCAATAAAATGGGCAACTCCATCTTCATTATTGTCATAGTCAGTTTGATACATGGCAACGGCCTTGATCGCATCACTGCCGTTTTTCATCGCAACCGATAGACCTACGCTTTCTAACATCTCGATATCATTTCCGGCATCGCCAAAGGCGGCTATTTCATCCATGCGGATATTCAGAAGATCGGCAAGCTTTTGAACGGCAAAGCCTTTATTGATATGCGAATCGACATACTCAAAACAATCTTTTCCGGAAGGAAAGCCATAAAGCGATGCATCATGAAAATGGCTGGCTCTTTCTAAGATCACAGGCATTAAATCTGGTTCAAATAGAAGAATGAATTTGTTGGTGGTGCGATGATGTAAGAATTCTTTCATATCGACCTGTATCAAGGTTTCTCCAAATAACTTGCTTCGTTGAATCCATTCTGGTGTGATCTTGGAAGTGTAACGAGCCGGTCCATAAAGAACTTGAAACAAGACCGGAAGATCTTCAAAGTGTTTAACGACTTCAATCAGTGCATCACCGGACATCATATAAAAATCTTGTCGATATTTTTCTTTTCGATCATACAGTGTCGATCCATTCATAGCTAAGATAAATTGTATATTCTCGTCTAATCCCCATTCCTCCAATTTATATTCTACGGACTCCGGACATCTTCCGGTTGCCATGCAGAAATGAATTCCTTTTTGACGGGTACGCTCTAATATGTGTTTTGTATAGGCAGAAGTCTGTTTATTGGAATTGAGCAGCGTACCATCCAAATCGGTAATAATTGCTTTTATCGTCATAATAAACCTCCCTTTTCGTTCATCATAACGCAGAAAAAGAAAGGAAGAAATGAAGATTCTGCGAATTGAATTTCCACAATAAAATTTCCCCATTTTGGCCTAATTGTGGAAAAAATAATGCGGAAATCGATATAAAACGCTTTCATACCTAAACAATTTACACAAATTATAAATTTTTGTAAGCTTAGAGCGTAGAAAACGAAAGGAGAGAATCAACATGAAAATCAAGATGGTCGGGCTAGGAAAAATGGGAATGAATTTAGCTTTGAATATGAAAGATCATAATGTAGAAGCCCAAGGCTTTGATGTCAATCCGGATGCCCACAAAAAAGCAGAAGAAAATGGAATCAAGACATTTGAAACACTGGAGGCGTTGACAAAGGAAGAAGGACAAAACGTGATCTGGGTCATGCTTCCGGCAGGACCAATCACCAATTCCACACTGGCAACGCTTGCCGATCTTTGTAAAAAAGGGGATATCGTGATCGATGGAGGAAACTCAGATCATCGTGACAGCTTAAAAACGGCAAAGATCATGGAAGAAAAAGGAATTTACTTCTTTGATATCGGAACATCCGGTGGTGTATATGGTGCACGTCATGGAGCCAGCTTCATGGTCGGCGGTGATCCGGAAGTCTTTGAATCCACATTAAAAGATGTACTGGAATCCATTGCGGCACCAGATGGATGCTTATATACAGGAAAAACAGGAAGTGGACACTATTTAAAAATTGTACATAATGCGATGCTTTATGGCTATATGCAGACTTTGGGAGAAGGCTTTGAACTTCTGGAAAAAAGTGAGTTTAACTATGATTTAGCACATGTTGCCGAATCGTTGGGCAAGACAAGTGTTATTCGTGGATGGCTTTTAGAGTTAGCCGCCAATGCCTTTAGAAAAGATCCAGATCTTGAAAAGATCAAAGGTGTTGTCGGCGCCAGCAAGACAACTGGTTGGACAATCGAATCCGCTTGTGATCTGGGCGTACCGGTTCCGGTCATTTCATTATCATTGATGATGAGACTTCGTTCAAAACAAGATGATTCGTTTGCGGCTAAAGTGGTTGCTTCTTTACGAGACGAAGTAGGAGGACATAAAGCACAAGCCAAATAGTAAGGAGATCAAAATGTGGTTTTATAAAATTGAAAAAGATGTAAAACATAAAAAACTGCATGTCGTTTGGAATACAGGAATGACCTATGCGATACGAATCATTGGTATTACGGGAATTCTTTGTTGTTTGTTGAATCAGGCTGTTATTGCCTGGATCAGTCTGGCCATTCTGGCCGTCTTGTTAGGCTATTATTTGTATCGGTACGGCAGCTTGGTACAGATCCTTCATGCACATGAAAAACTGGAATCCTTGGAATATACGGGAAGTCGTTACTCCTTTAAAGATCCTTTACGTGTATCGGTTCCGTTGCCCGGAAAGATGAGGTAAAGATGAACGATCGCAAACAAAAGATTTTAGAACTTCTGCTTTCTTCAAAGGAACCTCTGACAACAACCCAAATTTCACAAAAGTTAAATGTAACATCCCGAACGATTCGCTCCGATTTAGCACAGATTGAATCGGCTGTATCCACACATGGCTGCAGACTCATGAAAAAACCACATGTTGGTATATGGATCGAAGGGAGCATGGCGGATAAAAACACATTGTTTCTCAGTTTCAATACCGAGCCCTTACCTACAGAATCGTATTCAAAGGAATATCGGGTTGGCAGTATTCTGGCGCAGATCCTTTTAAGCAACAGTCGTGTTTATCCACAGTATTTCGCAGAAAGCTTTTATGTGAGTCGTTCCACGATCGATAAAGATCTGCAGGAAGTGAATAAATGGCTGGAAGACCATCATCTTCAATTATCCCGAAAAGAGAATCAGGGCTTATATGTCGAAGGGGATGAACGAGATATCCGAAATGCGATCTCCAGTCTGGCAGCCCAGCTCAACCGCAAAAAAGTTCCGTTTATGTCGGTTGTACAAAAGTATTCTTCAGAAGATGAACAACAGATTGCAGATTTAGTCAGACGTTGGAGCAAGGAAAACAAGATCAATCTCAGTGAGGTCAACATTAAAAACCTGTCCTTTCACATATTGATCATGTTGATACGTATTCGCCAAAAGAAAAGCTATTTGAACGATCATGAGTTTAATCTGGAGCAGTTTAATAACTGGAAAAATACGGAAGTGACAAGGTTGATCACTTCTTTGGAGGAATTGCTTCACGAAAAGATACCGAAAGATGAAACGTATTATTTACTGATGCATATTACCGGTATGTTGTTGGAGCGAAGTGATTTTATCACCAATCCGATGTTTGATGATCTAAAGGAACTTGCCAAAAAGATTGCCAATGAATTTATCGGCAATATAGAGAAGATCATTCCGTTGGGATTTGATGAAAGTGAGAACTTCAAACAGTCGTTATTCTATCATCTTTTACCGACGATCTATCGTTTGAAATATGGATTGAACTTATATAATCCTTTATTAAATGAAATCAAGATGAATTATACAAGCTCTTTCTCTATAGCATCGATCATCAACTCCAGCTTTAAGAAATATTTGAATGTAACGGCCGGAGAAGAAGAGATTGCCTTTATCGCCATTCATATATCAGTGGTTGTCGAAAGTAAGAATCGCCAGGTGACGGTTGCCGTAGTTTGTCCATTGGGTGTAGGTGTTTCACAATTATTGCGCATCAAACTGCAGGAAAACTTTCCGGACGTGCACTTTATCAACGTTTCCTTTGAAGACCAGGAACGAATCAACCAGGCCGATCTTGTGATTTATACATCGAATGTCTTTCCAACGAATAAACCAAGTGTAAAGGTCAATCCACTGTTGATGGATGTCGATGTACAACGCATACAAAAGCTGATTCAAAACTTTGAAGCCAGTGGACAAAACAATTTTTCTTACCAAACGATTCTGTATGAACGTTATAAGACAGATAAATATACAATTTTAAAAAATTTATCACAACGTTTGGAAATGTGTGGTTATGTCACTTCTTCTTTCTTAGATGGTGTATTAAAAAGAGAAATGATGGGTTCTACGGAAGTAGGAAATGGCATCGTGCTTACACATGGCTTCCATGAACATGTATTAAAAACGCAGTTTGCATTTTGTAAATGTAAGGTTCCGATTTTATGGAATAAAGAATATGTCGATTTTATTGTCGTATTAGCCATCGAGAAAAAAGATGCGAAAGATGTCATGAAGATGAGTTGGCTATACAAAATGCTTGTAGATAAAAAAGTAATCGATGAAATATCTAAATGTGAAGATGAGAAGTCAATTTACGAAATATTGACCAGAGAAAGTCACAAATAAAGTGAATCTCTAGAAAGGATATTATGAATTTATTAGAAGTATTAGACGTAGATCTGATTGATCTGGAAATGGATGTTGCCAGTAAGGATGAAGCAATTCGCGCTTTAGCCGGCATGCTGGATAAAAAAGGAAATATCAATGATTTAGACGGCTTCATCGATGCGGTCTATGAAAGAGAAAGTATTGGAGAAACCGGTATGGGAAATGCGATTGCGATTCCTCATGGCTTGACCAATTGTGTATCCAAAGCCAGTGTGGCCATTGGTAAGACAAAAGCACCTATTGAATGGGAAAGTTTGGATGATCAACCGGTTCGCTTAGTATTCTTACTGGCTATGCCAAATGATAACTTACAAAATACGCATTTACGTATGTTGGCGCAGTTAGCAGCTGTACTGGCATACAAAGAACATATCGACTCGCTAATGGATTGTAAGACCAAAGAAGAGTTCTTCAATCTGTTTAAATCATATTTTGATGAGCGTGTAAATCAATAAGGAAAGGAGGGAAAGAGAATGAATATCGTAGGTATCACATCTTGTACATGTGGAATTGCTCATACATACATGGCAAGAGAAAAATTGATTGAAACCGGAAAAAAATTAGGATGGAGCGTTAAGATCGAAACACAGGGAAGTGGCGGTATCGAATATCCGTTGACAGAAGACGATGTAAAGAATGCCGATTGTGTCATCCTGGCAACCGATGTTGCGGTTTCCGGAACAGAACGTTTTAAAGGGAAACCCGTTGTAAAAGTGCCGGTATCCGTTGCCATTAAATCACCGGAACACCTATTAAAACAAATTGAACAAAAATTAAAAAAATAATCATTAAGGAGAGAAATTATGTACGCAGATGTTTTTAAGCACTTTAAACAGCACTGTATGACAGGTATCTCTTATATGATTCCAGTTATTGTCATCGGTGGATTTTGTACCGCAATTGCTCGTTTGTTCGGAGATGTAGAAACGGCGGGGACGATTGGTTACGCATTTATACAAGCGGGAAATGCAGCTTTTGCGTTAATGATGGGTGTATTGTGTGCGGGAATCGCATATTCCATTTGTGGTAAACCGGGAATTGCTCCAGGCATTGTTGCCGGTTATTTATCCAATCAAGTTAAAGCTAGTTTTTTAGGAGCGTTGGTTTGCGGATTCTTAATTGGTTTAATGATTTTATGGATGCAGAATGTATTCCCTAAATCGAAAGCACTAAAATCCATGTATCCGATCGTTATCTATCCGGTACTGTCCGGAATCGTTGCGACCGTGGTCATTATGTTCTTGGTTGGCCCACCATTGGCTGCATTAACTGCTTATTTAGTCGATGTATTTATGGGAATGAGCGGAATGTCTAAATTCGGCTTAGGATTTATCTTAGGTTGTATGACCGGATTCGATATGGGTGGACCGGTTAATAAAATCTGCTTCTCTATCGTTACTGCTTTTGCGGCTTCCGGTGTATATGGACCGGCTGCCGGTAAGAACGCGGCTGCCATGGCTCCGCCTTTAGGAATGGCTATTTCCGCATTGATTCTTACACCAAAAAAATATACAGCACAAGAAAGAGAAGATGCCAAAGTTGCGATTGCCATGTCTTTATGTCAGGTAACTGAAGGGGCGTTGCCATTTGCCTTTAACGATCCAAAACGTGTAGTTCCTGCCGTTACGATCGGTTCTGGTGTAGCACATGGTCTGATCCTGACTTGGGGCGTTACTGTACCAGTTTTACATGGTGGTATCTTTGCGATTCCTTTGACAAGTAATCCATTGCTTTGGATTGCCGCTTATCTGATCGGTGCGATGGTTACGGCAGTGATCGTATCTGTATTAAAGCCAAAACATCCGAAAACAGATGAAGATATCGTTGAAGAGGAAGAATTGTCCGAAGATATTGAAATTGAAATTGGTTAATACAAAGAGCCCTATGAGGGCTCTTTATTTATAAGGAGAAAACAAATGAAGATCGAGAAAAAACATTTAGACGATATCAAGCGCTGCTACTGCGCCAGCAATATCTGTATGAACGGTGAAAACCATATCCTTCTGGCCAGCGAGGATCCCGATATCGCCTGCAACATGTACAG
>NZ_JAXKBY010000031.1:0-17664 GCF_036552745.1 Faecalicoccus sp. | reverse complement strand
GCATTATATCGGTTGATGTATTTGCTGGACACTCCCCGGTAAAACCGATACTGCTCCTTGATCATGGAATGGAATGAATTGACATTGTTCAGATGATTGACTGCATCGTATTTACTGTAGGCATTCAAAACTTTGTTGGTGCATTTCTTTTCACAGAGGACCTTCGTATAACTTTGCAGTCCATCTGTCCAGACGTAGCTTTTATTGGCAACGGATTGACAAAAGTCTTCTACATTTTTTATAGAAGGTTTCGATACATTCAGCGAACGTGCAATACATTTTTCCAGGCATTGCACTGCTGTTATTATGCACACTTTCTCATCGGACAAACCGGCCCTGGAAGCACGGGTCCCCCGCTTCTTGCCGGGATGATCTTTGATAAAACGGCCTTTACGGCAATGTGTCACATACGTTTCATCCATTTCGATTTCATGATGTAGCACATATGGGACACTCCATATCTTCAATGAAATGAAGATATTTGTGACGCATACGAAAAGCAGTGGATTCATGTACATCAATTTTAGCAGCTGTATGAAGCAGCGAATTTCCATTCTGCGTTTCGATGATCAGATCGTTCCATTTTGACTGCGGTTGATGAGAATAGTAAGTCAACTGACCATGATCACATACAAAGCGTTTTTTACAGGAATTACATTTCAACATCTGTTTACCAGCCTTGGTTTTACCTGCTTTTACGAGCATGGGATGATGTGGAACACATTTAGGACAGTATTAGAAAAGAAAGTGATCCATCTGTTGATTGATTTCCAGATAATCACGGATCATTTGAGAAATACGATCTTTTTGATAAGCGCAAAGTTTTTCATCAATGGAAGGGACTAAAAAATCAGAACTAGTATTCATCAACATATAAGTACCTCGTTTCTCTGTACTTATAAAACACTGTTTAATCCAACATTATTTATGTCATATCAACAAATTGAAGGTTAAGCGAAAGATAATCATATATTATTTTGCTTAAATTACTATTTTGTAAATTGAGTCAAAACTTTTGAGAGGAAAGATTGTAATGCTATTTTAAACAACATTTGTAAATAGTTATTTAACCTACTATTTTAGTATAACATATATAATTTATAATTATAAGGGTTAAAAATAATTCAAAATAAATGTAAAATATAAATATAAAGTAGAAAACTAAGAAAGGGGTGGGAACATGTGGACTTTAAAATACTATAGAGTTAAATTAGTCAAAATAATGAAAAGGAGAAATTAACTATGTAAAAACTATTTAATCTATTATGTTCATTTATTATGATTGTCTCGTTTATTCTACCAACTTATGCTCAAGAGCAAAATAAATACTATAGCTTCGATAATATTTCTTCAAATTGGAATGAGTTGGACCCATATGTTAAAATTCAAAATAATTCTTTCTATCTTGATTTACCAGATAACGTTGAATTGTCCTCAGAGTTATACTCTGCCGTTACAAATCATTTATCATCAATTAATGAGGAAATTAAAGAAAATGATTTAACAATAGATGTGAAGACAAGAAGAGTTTATTTACCGAACCAGACTTTTTCAACTAGATCTTACGGGAAGAATGCCGTATATTTTCATTGGAATTATCTTGAAATATATTTAGATGCAGGTATGGTGCAGAGCATCACTACTACAGGAGTTGGGGCATTATGGGGATTGGCAGGTATTTACACACCTATATTAGCAGCACATCCTGTTATCACATTAAGCATTGGTGCTATTTTTAGTTTAGTTGCGAATGCAGTTGCATCTTCTGGTATCAAAGATGGTATCGTTTTACATCTAAATTTCTTGGGAGGAGGAGTTACATACATTGGAAGACAATAAAAACATACGAAGAGGATACTTATTTCTTGCTTTTTTTGGAATTCCTGTAGGAATTGGTTTTATTTTTCGAGGACTAAGCAATAGTCACATTGAACTGTCATGTATAGGAATATTCTTTATATTAGTTGGAATAATAGGCTATATAAAGAGGCATAAAACATCGCCTAAATAGAAAAAGACTATCTTCAAGAAGAATATAATAATAAAAATTTCTGTAAGGAAATGATTGGTATGAAGATAGTTTGAATGGACAAATTATGTTAAGTGGTCAAGAATCGTTTGCCGAATTGTAAGAACCTGGTAAAAAATCAGGTTCTTTTTGTTACATAGTCTTTACATTGAAAACGCATACATTTCGATGTAAAAACATTTAAATTTTACGAAAAAGTGATATACTTTTAATTAAGTAAGACGCTTATGTTATATAGGAGGATGAGTATGGAACAAAATAATATGCTCGCAATGATCTTAGCGGGTGGGCGTGGTACGCGTTTATTGGATCTGACAAAGAAAAACGCAAAGCCGGCCGTTTATTTCGGTGGTAAGTATCGAATCATCGATTTTCCTTTGAGCAACTGTGCGAATTCAGGAATCAAAGTCGTAGGTGTTTTGACACAGTATGAATCCGTCATGTTGAATGCCTATGCCGGAGCCGGACAACGTTGGGGTCTGGATACAAGAGGAAGTGGCGTTTATGTACTTCCACCACGTGAAAAAGATGGAACAAAATTTGATGTGTATCAGGGAACTGCAGATGCCATTACACAAAATATTGACTTTATCGATACATTTGATCCGGAACATGTTTTGATTCTTTCTGGTGACCATATTTATAAAATGGATTATGCGGATATGCTTTCTTTGCATAAGGAAAGTGGTGCTGCCTGTACGATTGCCGTACTTCCGGTTCCGATGAAAGAAGCAAGCCGTTTCGGCATCATGAATACGGATGAAGAAGGTCGTATCGTTGAATTTGAAGAAAAACCGGAACATCCAAAATCAAACCTTGCCAGTATGGGTATCTACATCTTTAACTGGAAGGATCTGCGTAAAGAATTGATTGCCGATATGAATGTAGAAGGAAGTCATCATGACTTTGGTAAAGACATTATTCCTTCTTTCTTAAATCAGGGTAAAAAGCTGCAGGCTTATAAATTTGAAGGTTACTGGAAGGATGTAGGAACGATTGATTCTCTGTGGGAAGCCAATATGGATCTGCTTACAAAATCCAATGAGTTGAATTTGGATGATCCGGAATGGAAGATTTATACAGAAGATATTCCGACACTTCCACATTATGTATCTCCAACAGGTTCTGTTAAGAACTGTTATATCAATCAGGGAGCCATCATTAAAGGAAATGTAGAAGGCTCTGTCCTGTTCCACAATGTAACCGTGGATAAAGATGCCGTTGTCGAACAGGCTGTTTTGATGCCGGGCGTAAGTGTTGGTGAAGGTGCCAAAGTCTATCGTGCTATTGTGGCGGATGGTGTTAAGATCGACCCGGGTGCTGTTGTGGGATCACCAGACAGTGAAGAGATCGCGTTGATTTCCAAACGCGTAAAGAAAGGGGAGTAACCGACGATGTGTAATGCTTTAGGTATCGTGACTTACAATGACCCGAATGTGTATGTAAGAGGTCTTCAAAAATATCGCCCAATTGCGGCATTTAACTTTATTGGACGTTATCGTCTGGTGGATTTTCCATTATCAAACATGGCAAATTCTGGTATCCATGATATCAAGGTTTTTGTCAATGGAAATCCTCGTTCCTTGATTGATCATATTGGCAGTGGACGTCAGTATAATATCAACTCCAAACATGGAAAGATCGAGCTGATTCCATTGTATCGGGAAGATGGTTCTGTGAAATATGTATCGGATGTACAAAGCTATTATGATCAGTTGTATTCTATCGAACAAAACAACAATGACTATGTGATCATTGCACCGGTCAATATGATTTACATGGCAAACTATGCCGATTTATTAGATCAGCATATGGAAAGTGGAGCAGAAATCACCATGTTGTATCAGAATGTGGACAATGCCAAAGATCATTACATCAACTGTGATGTGATTCAGATGAATCGTCAAAAAGGTGTGTTGAGCATTGAAAGCAACTTAGGAAATTATAAAAATCGTCAGTTATCTTTACAGACTTATATCATGTCTAAAGAAATCTTTGTTTCGCTTGTAAAAGAGGCAACAAAGGTCAGCAGTATGTACTGGTTTAAGGATATTGTCAATGATCATTGTAAAGATATGGATATCCGTGGGGTAAACTTCCGTGGTGGCGTTTACTGCATCAATGATCTGAAATCTTATTTTGACAGTAATATGGCAATCTTGGATGAAGCTAATATGCGTGAATTCTCCAATCCAAAATGGCCGGCTTATACAAGAACCAACGACAGTGCACCGGCTATCTATTTGAACGGTGGAAGTGCGGTAGGCTCTTTTGTATCCAACAGTTGTGAAGTACATGGTCAGATTGTCAATTCGATCGTAGGCCGTGCCTGCAAGATCGGTAAAAATGCCGTTGTGGAAAATTGCTTGATCATGCCGGGTGTAACGATTGGAGATAATGCGGTATTAAAGAATGTGATCGTGGATAAATACGCCAAGATCGTGAAGAAAAAAGATTTAGCAGGTACAGAAGAAGAACCTTTGTACATCGGAAGAAGGGAGAATATCTAATGGCATCATTTTTAATGGTTGCAGGTGAAGGGCTTCCCTTTATTAAAACCGGTGGACTTGCGGATGTAATCGGTTCTTTACCGGCTGCTTTGACACAACAGGGGCATGAAGTGAAAGTTGTTATGCCTTTATATCGTAAGATTGCGGAAAAATACATGGATGAATTGTATTTTGACTGTGAGTTTTCCGTTTCCATCGCGTATCATGAAGTACCGGTACGTGTCTATTCCAAGATGGAAGGGGATGTATGCTTCTTCTTCATTCAACATCAGGGATACTTTGAAAGAGATACGTTGTATGGCTATGACGATGATGGAGAACGTTTTGCGTATTTCCAAAAAGCTGTGATTGAAATGTTGAATCAACTGAATTACTGGCCAAATATCATTCATTGTCATGACTGGCATACCGGAATGATTCCTTGTATGGTCAAAGAAACGCATGATAATGATGCGCGTTATCGCAGTATTCGATTCGTTTATACGATTCATAATTTGGCTTATCAGGGAAACTTTGGTCCGGAAATGCTGGATAGTTGTTTAGGGCTTCCTTATTATCTGCTGGAGAATGGAAATGTTCGCTTTGATGGTGGAATTTCCTTTATGAAGTCCGGAATCTTATATGCGGATAAGGTGACAACTGTTTCTCCAACATATGCACAGGAGATTTTGACACCACAGTATGGGGAACACTTAGAAGCCATTTTGAATATGCGTAAATACGATCTGTGGGGTATCGTAAACGGAATTGATATCAATTTATGGAATCCAAAAACGGATCCGGAGATCCCGTATCACTTTGATAAGGTCAATATTGAGAAACAGAAAAAACAAAACAAACTGGCTTTACAGAAAGAGCTGGGCTTAAAAGAAGATGAAAACGTCATGTTGGTAGGATGTGTCAGTCGATTGACATGGCAAAAAGGCTTCTATTTGATGATGGAGCAGTTGGATGCCTTATGTTCGGCACCGATTCAGTTAGTCATCTTAGGTAGTGGTGAAAGCCAGATCGAAAACAAATTCAGAGATCTGGAAAACGGAAACAAAGGAAAGATTTGTTTCTACTATGGATACAACGAAAGCTTAGCACATCGTATCTATGCCGCCAGCGATCTGTTCTTAATGCCATCGTTATTTGAACCATGTGGTATTTCACAGCTTTGCTCTATGCGCTATGGCACATTGCCGCTAGTTCGTGAAACCGGCGGGTTAAAAGATACGGTCAATCCATATAACGAATACGATAAGAGCGGAAACGGATTCAGCTTTGAGCATTATGATTCCAATGAATTGATGAACACGTTATATTATGCAATCGATGTTTATTACAACCGTAAAGAAGATTGGAAGATCTTACAGACTAATGCGTTGAATACGGATGTAAGCTGGGCCAACAGTGCCAAAACATATTCGCTGTTATATGATGAATTGATGGCTAATTCATGAGAGTTGCCGTCAGTGCATGTCTGGTCGGTCAAAAGTGTCGTTATGACGGAAACCACTGCAAAAGGGATATACTCGATACGTTCTTGAAAGAACATGAAATGATACCGGTATGTCCGGAATGCTTAGCCGGCTTTTCCATTCCACGAGAACCAATTGAAATTTTGGATGGCAAAGTGATTACTAAATCCGGAAAAGATGTAACGTCATCTTTAGAAAAGGGTGTAGAAAAAGCGTTATCCATCTTAAAAGAAAACAAAATAGAGATCGTGATCTTAAAAAGTCGTTCGCCGAGTTGTGGTGTCGGCTTTACATATGATGGAACCTTTAGTGGTCGTCTGATCCAACAGGATGGAAAGTTTGTCAGGGCACTGAAAGAGAATGATTTCTTCATTATTCAAGTTGACTGAAATTGTATTGATTTATTGAGGGAAATGGACTAAAATATTTTTAGATTTACTTTAGGAGGATATTTATAATGAAACAAGTTACTGTAACTGTAGTTGATCCAGTAGGATTACATGCTCGTCCTGCCACTGTGGCTGTAAACGCTGCCAGCAAATTCAAAAGTGAAATCAACGTGGCTTTCAAAGGACGTGAAGTAAACATGAAATCAATCATGGGTGTTATGTCTTTAGGAATCCCAACACAGTCTGAAATCACAATCAGCTGCTCTGGTGAAGACGAAGAAGAAGCAATTGCTGCTATCGAAGAAGTACTTCGCGCACAGAAAATCATTGCTTAATTATAAAAAAGCCGAAAGGCTTTTTTTTGCCCTTTCGTAGAAATTTTAATTGAATTGATAATCTTTACATTTATACAAAATTCAATATGTGTACATAACCTGAAATATTATGAAAAATGCATTATGAATTGAAAATATTTTTCAGGGAGGTATAATAAAACTCAAGTTTTGAACAAAAATGCCAAAAGTCCTCTGTTTATGCGGCTTTTGGCATTTTCTCTGTGTAGTGATATTTTACGTATTTTGTCAATATTTTAAATTTCTTCGGATTTCTTCTTTTCTCTTATATTTAGACTTTGTATCGATATCAAATATTTTCCCACAGTGTTCCAATATTGGGTTAGTATAAGTCATTCGATAAATGTTGGAATGGATATGGATGCACTGATACTGTTTGAGCGATTCGATGATTTGTCCTGCAGGATATTGGTTTTCTAATTTTTGTTCTAATAAACGTAATAATGTGATGGCTGTAAAACATGTTGTGAAATGAGATTCAATATGTTCATTCGTTGTCACATGAATAGGCCTTGTATCCAATTCGGATTTCGTGATACGGAAAGTTTCTTCAATCTTTGCCAATCCTTTATAAATGTTTCGAATCTCTATATCCGATAAATTAAGTTCACTCGTTACAATAGAGTAATATCCATCATATTTCGCTTCTTCTTCAATTTTTTCTATATCGAGTTCCAAGTGAACATCCATCACTTCACCTGTTTCCTTATCAAATGCGATATTTTTGACATACCCACTGGCCCCTTTAGCTGACACTTTGTCGTATTTTTTAGGATGTTCAATTAAGTCTTTCGCTCTCTGTACAGCTCTGTTTCTTTCCAGTGCTTGTTTATCCGCATATTTTTGTGAAAAGTAAACCATTTGTTTTTGATCAACTGTAATTCTCGTTTTTCTTGGATGATCGGTATCCTTATCTACATTGACATAAATCGTCTTCGGATAAATTCTAGACTTATGTTTGAAAGTAATCGTTTGATCTCTATCTTGAATTGTATCTACTTGATAGCCTTTGGGATCTATACACCATTCTTTGAATGTCTTGTCCGCTCCACGAATCGTTTGTCCATATACATAACCATCTCTTGGATTGTTTTCTTTTTTATTGTTTCCGTTCAAATAGAAGATATTATCCGATGTATTGAGACCACGATCGGCTACTACTATGGTGCGCTGGAAACCAAATCGATGTTTCGTTCTGTTGATAATGGGCAACATATTTACTTTTTCAGATTCATTCCCGGCAAATAAACCATAGGAAAGAGGGATGCCTAGTTTATCAATTAAAAGACCCATCTCAACAATAGGATCTCTTCTATGATTTTTCTCGGGACCATATTTACGGTATCGTTTCTTTAAAACGTTTCCGTTCGTATCTAAATCATCTATATCTGGTTTTGAAATATCATAATAATAATTTGTACAGTCAAAATATGTGGTGTGGATATCTCGATGATAGAGGGGAGCCGAATGATCATATAACCAAACCTGAAAGTCGGCATCATATTTTGTGTAATAATCAAGAGCCCGATATACATCATCTAAGGTAAAACCATCAAATGTTTCAAATAAAACCTCTTTATGTTCATACGTATACTTTTTAGAACCTGGATGAAGAATGCGCATAAAGACAAGCATTTCAAAAATCTTTTCCAGATTTAGGTTTGTCTTTTCTTTTTTAGATACAGACTTCCAAAATTTATCAATTTCCAATTCTTTATAAATTCGTTTGATAAAGACATACCCTAAATTTTTAAGCTGTACTTCACCAGATTCCAAAGATTCTTTCATATCTAAGGGAACAGAAACGCTGGTGTCCTGCTTTTTTTCCTCGTTCATTTTTTGAACTACATTTCTAAAATGAGCGATCGGATCCTCATAAAGATGTGAATAAGTGTCTGCAAATCCAAGAGATTGAATAATACGATCTTTAGGCTTACGAGTGACAGGATCTCGATATTTTTCACAGATGGAAAGAGAAGCACGACCTTTAGCGTTTCGATTTATTTTAAGATACATGATAGATCACCACAGATATTATAGCGCAAAAAGCTACAAAAGGCTACATAAAAAAGATTGACAAAACAAAAAGAAAAGAATCCGCATAAACAAAGGGGATTCTGAACTTAATGTCTGTTATTTTAGTTTTTCATTTTCAAAACTCAGGTGTACATAACCTGAAATATTATGAAAAATGTATTATGAATTGAAAATATTTTTCAGGGAGGTATAATAAAACTATATTTTGTGGAAATCTTCGCAGAGTGAATAATAAGGAGGGAGAAACTTTATGGAGATTTTGAAATTGCTCGGAATCTTGATCGTAGTAGTTGGTTTTATCTTAAAGCTAGACTCCATACTGATCATTATGGTTGCGGCCATCGTGACAGCACTTGTTTCTGGCATTGATGTTGTTACATTCTTACAGACACTGGGATCCAGTTTTGTATCCAATCGAAGCATGTGTACATTTATCATCGTGCTTGTCTTGACAGGAACTTTGGAACGAAATGGTCTGAAACAGGCAGCGGCCGATTTAATGACAAAATTTAAAAACGCATCGGCTGGTCTGATCATCGGTATATATGGTATCATTCGTCTGATTTTTGGAGCATTTAATATCAGTGTTGGTGGTGCTGCCAGTTTTATTCGCCCAATCGTAATGCCAATGGCGCAAGCTATCGTGGAAAAAGACGGACATCCGATTGCGGAAGAATACTTGGAACAATTAAAAGGAATGTCGTCTGCCATGGATAATGTGGCATGGTTCTTTGGTCAGGTATTGTTTGTAGGTACAAGTGGTATGTTGTTAGTGCAATCTACATTGGCAGATTTGGGCTATCAGGTTGAATTGATCGATTTGGCCAGTGTTCAGATTCCGGTGGCCTTGATCGCAACGGCATGCGCTATCGTTTACTATTTCTTGAAAGACAAGAAACTGGCTAAGAAATATGCAGGAGGTGCTAAATAATGACAAATCCTATTGAATATTTCATGAGTGCCGAAATTACCATGTCGGATAAACTTTTGGAGATCATGTACTTTGTGATCGGTTTGATTGCTATTTACGTGGCTATTCGAAATTTGAAGGATAAAACGAATGATAAGCGGTATGGTACGTTTGCTTTCTGGTTTTTACTAGGCTTAATGTTTGTGATTGGAAAATGGATTCCACCAATGTACACGGGAATCTTGATGTTCTTGATGGTTTTAAGTCCAATCTTAAAACAAGTGAAAGCTGGTTCTGAACCAAGTCCTACGGTAGAGGAAATGACAAGAAACTATAAGAAGATTGGTTTCAAAGTCTTTATTCCTGCCGTATCTATTGGTGCTTTTGCCTTAATTGCTGCATTGTTTACGAAGATTTCTCCATTGTTTGGTATGGGTGTCGGCGTTGTAGTCGGTATCATCTTATTGATGATCTTCTCAAAAGACAACAAACCTTCTGTTTTCTTGAATGACGGGCGAAGAATGTTGGATATCGTTGGACCTCTAAGTATGTTGCCGACCTTATTAGCTGCCTTAGGTGCTGTCTTTACGACTGCCGGTGTCGGTGATGTAATTTCTAATATTGTATCGAATATCATTCCGGAAGGTAATATTGCGATCGGTATCATTGTATATGCTGTAGGTATGGCTTTATTTACTATGGTTATGGGAAATGCGTTTGCGGCCATCACCGTTATGACAGTGGGAATCGGCGCACCGTTTGTATTGGCACATGGTGCAGATCCGGTTATCATTGGATCGTTGGCATTGACTTGTGGATACTGCGGAACATTGTGTACACCGATGGCGGCCAACTTTAATATCGTTCCAGTCGCGGTACTGGAGATGAAGGATGACTACGGGGTTATTAAAAACCAGGTTGTCATTGCCGGAATCATGCTTGTTGTTCAGATTATTATGATGATCGTATTATCATAAGGAGTAAAAGTGATGAAAAAGATTTTGATTACAGGTTTTGATCCATTTGGTGGTGAAAGTATCAATCCGGCTTTTGAAGCGGTTAAACTTTTGCCGGATGCAATTGCAGGGGCACAGGTGATCAAATTGGAAGTGCCGACCGTATTTGGTAAGGGGCCACAAAAAACGATCGATGCGATCGAAGAATATAAACCGGATTATGTCCTTTGTATTGGACAGGCTGGCGGTCGTTCCCAATTAACACCGGAATTTGTCGGTATCAACTATGTGCAGGCGCGTATTCCGGATAATGAAGGAAATCAGCCGATGAACCAACCTTTGGTTGAAGGTGCTCCCCAGGCTTACTTTGCGACAATACCGGTTCATGCGATGGTAGAAAAGATCAAGGCCAATGGCATTCCGGCTTCTGTTTCTTATACAGCCGGTACGTATGTATGTAACGCAATGTTGTATTGTGTCATGCATGCCCTTTATACAAAATATCCGAATGTTAAGGGTGGATTCATGCATGTGCCATTTGCGACAGAGCAAACAGTCAATCAGCCGGCCGGTACACCGGGCATGAATTTAAAAGATATTGCCAAAGGAATTCAGGCAGCTGTAGAAGCTATTCTGGAAAATGAAGAAGATATCCAGATCGTAGGAGGAGAAACTCATTGATCTTTGAGCCGGTAACATTGGAAAAAGACTGCTGGATCAGTGGTATAGAAAAGAAGACAAGTCCAGATACATTATATGAAGACTTACCCGTACTTTCCAAAGAATTTGCGAAAATCAAGCCATCGATAAAAAATCCGATCCGACCGCTAACAACTTGTGTTGCGACCGGAAAGACGAAAATCTTTATGGGTGATTTTGTGGAACGAAAGGATTCTAACTTTGCATCGTTGTCGATAAAAAAAGGACAGCTTTTGGTCAAGGTCAAAGTTCCTTTTCGCTTCCAGGCATTTCTGCCGGCCAAAGTAGCCGGTATTCGTAAGGAATTCTATCAGCACTGGTTGCCGGATAGTGGCTATGTTTCGTCGCAATGGCAGGATTTGGAGGTCTATCATTATCGACGTCGTTATTTTCGAAAGTCTCGTAAAATGGTCATGGAACTTTGGTTTTTATTAGAAAATAAGAAGGAAGATTGAATTGAAAGAACAAGAATTTTTAAAGCTTGCTTATGCAGCCTACGGAAGCAACCTGCATCTAAAACAGATGGAAGTGCGTTGTCCTACTGCAGAATGCATAGGAAAGGGATATCTTGAAGATTATCAGCTGGTCTTTGGAAAACGCGGTTTTCTGGATGTAGTACCTTGTCCGGGAGAGAAAGTTCAGGTCGGTTTATTCAAGGTGACAGATACCGATCTTCAGGCCTTAGATGAATATGAAGAATATCCGGAGTTATATGATCGTATTACCGTTTCTATCCAAACCGAATCAAAGGAGAAGATACAGGCTTTTGTCTATAAGATGAATCCTTATGATACGATGGAAAAACCGACAGATGCTTACTGGACTACGATCAATGAAGGGTATGATAATTTCTCTTTTGATAAAAAGGATCTGGAAGATGCTTTATCGAAAATCGATGAAGAGGTCAAATGACCTCTTTTTCATTATATAGATATGAAAACGATTTCATTTTATAGAAAAAATGATATAATAAATCTAGATTTTAGGAGGATTATTGTTTATGTCTATTGTTGAAGAAAGATATGAAAAATGGGTCAGCCACCCTAATTTGGATCCACGTTATAAAGACGAGTTGAATAATATGGATGCCCAGGAAAAAAATGATGCCTTTTATACGCTGATTGAATTTGGGACAGCCGGCATGCGTGGTTTATTAGGACCTGGAACGAATCGTATCAACATTCACACGATCCGCAAAGCAACACAGGGATATGCCAATTACATCAAAAAAGCCGGTGAAGCTGCCTGTAAAGCCGGTATAGCCATTGGGTATGATAACCGTCACATGTCAAAAGAATTTGCCTTTGACTGTGCTGATTTACTGGCCAAGAATAATATCGCATCCTACGTGTTTGAATCTCTTCGTCCGACACCGGAATTAAGTTTTGCGGTGCGCCATCTTCATTGTTTTGGCGGTATCATGATTACGGCCAGCCACAATCCAAAGGAATATAACGGATATAAGCTTTATGACGATAAAGGATGTCAGTTAGTTCCGGCTTTGGCAGGTCAGGTCATTGATGAGGTTAATGCGATTGAAGATGAATTAGCCATCGATGCCAATTGTACAGAGGAACAAAAGAAGCTGGTTACCGTTATTGGTAAAGAAGTGGATGAAGAATACTATAAAAATGTATTAAGCATTCAATTGAATCCGGATGTGAAAAAAGATATCAAAATCGTGTTCTCTCCAGAGCATGGTACAGCGAATATTCCTGTACAGGAAGTATATAAACGTGCGGGTTATACATGCATTCCGGTCGTGGAACAATGTACCCCGGATCCGGATTTCTCAAATACGCCAACACCAAATCCGGAACAGCCGGGTGCGTATGAACTGGCTTTAAAATATGCCAGAGAAAACGATGCTGATGTGATTCTGGTTTGTGATCCGGATGCCGATCGTATGGGTGTTGGGGTAAAACACAATGGAGACTATGTTGTCTTAACCGGAAACCAGTCTGGTTCGGTTGAAATCGAATATATTTGTTCGCAGTTAAAAGAAAAAGGCTTGATGCCGGAAAATCCGGTGATGTTCAATACCGTTGTCACAAGTGATCTTGGAGAAAAGGTTGCGGCGGATTATGGTGTAGAAACCGAAAAGACATTGACTGGATTTAAGTTCATCGGTGAAAAAGTGGCCAAGTATGAAGTGACACATGAAAAGAATTATGTGTTTGGCTATGAAGAATCGTATGGTTCTCTGATCAAACCATTTGTTCGTGATAAAGATGCACCGCAGGCTTGTTTGATGTTGGCGGAAGCAGCCAGCTTCTATAAGCAGCAGGGTAAAGATCTGGTAGATGTACTGGACAGCTTGTATGAACGTCACGGAACGTATGAAGAAAGTCAGGTTGCCTTGACATTGTCAGGGGAAGCCGGTGCCAATCGTATCAAAGAAATTCTTGCGGATTTAAGAAAAGAGGCGCCAACTGAAATCAATGGTTCAAAGGTAGTACGCAGTGAGGACTATAAAGAATGTACGATCAGGGAAGGTGACATGGTAACAGAATTGACCGGATTTACAAAATCGGATGTTTTGAAATATTATCTGGAAGATGGAAGCTGGATTGCCGTACGTCCAAGTGGTACAGAACCTAAGTGCAAATTCTATTATTGTATCAAAGGAAATTCCAAAGAGGATGCACATGAAAAAACAGTGGCCTACCAGCAGGCTATGAAGGAACTGACAAACAGCTAATGAAAAAGGATCGCAGATTGCGGTCCTTTTACTTTGTCAGATTGTTTAAGAAACGTTCGATTCGATCACAGGCTTCTTTGATATGATCGATACTGTAGGCATAGGAGATACGAATAAATCCTTCTCCATGCTTGCCAAACGCATTGCCGGGAACGCAGGCGACTTTTTCCTGATCCAGCAGTTTTTCACAGAATTCATCGCTGGTCAATCCCGTTTTCTGAATGTTCGGGAAGACATAGAATGTGCCATGAGGCATATTGGTTTTTAACCCCATCCGATTGAGCCGATTGACCAAAAGATTTCTTCGATTCATATAATCTTTTTTCATGGTCAATACATCTTCCAGGCCGTGCTGTAATGCTTCAATGGCTGCATATTGAGCCTGGGTAGGAGCAGACATGATCACATATTGATGGATCTTGGTCATCGCATCACTGACTTCGGCATTGGATAACACATAACCAAGTCGCCAGCCTGTCATCGCAAAAGCTTTTGAAAAGCCATTGATGACAAGGATCTGATCTTTTACTTCATCAAATTGTGCCAACGAAGCAAATTCCTGATCAAAGCTCAGCTCGGCATAAATTTCATCGCTGATGACATAAATGCCGCTTTCTTTTATGATCGGAACGATCTTTTCATAATCCTCTTTGGTCATGACACCGCCGGTTGGATTGCTGGGATAGTTGATGATCATGGCTTTTGTTTTATCCGTGATAGCTTGTTGCAAAACATCCGGCATCAATTTAAATTCATGTTCTTCCTTTAATTCAATGGGAACAGGAATTCCGCCGGCCAGTTCAATCGTAGGTGCATAGGCAACATAGTTAGGATCCAGAACGATGACTTCATCTCCGGGAGTGACCAAAGCACGCATGGCCAGATCGATGGCTTCGCTGCCACCAACGGTCACAAGTGTTTCCTTTTCAGGATCATAGTTTTGATGATAACGAACTTTATGGAATTCACAGATCGCCTGGCGCAGCTCAAGAAGTCCGCGGTTGGCAGTATAATGTGTTTTTCCGGTGGACATGGAGTGTATGGCATTTTCACAGATATGCCATGGCGTATCAAAATCCGGTTCGCCAACACCCAGGGAAATGACACCCTGCATGGTGTTAGCTAAATCAAAGAATTTACGGATTCCGCTGGGTTTTAATTTTTCGACAACGGGATTGATTGGCTTTCTCATGGGGTAACCACCAGCCTAGGTTCGGATGTCTCCGGTTCATCCTGCATTAACAGACCGCTTTGTTTATATTGTTTTAGGACAAATAGTGTTTTGGTCGAAAGTACATTTTCCACACAGGCAATTTTATCGGAAACAAATCGGGCGACCTCAAACATGGTTTTTCCGCAGACTAAACATAGAAAATCACAGTCACCACTTAATAAATACATGGTTTCGACTTCTGGATATTTGGCAATCAACAACGCTGTTTTATCATAACCCTGATTGCGCTGCGGTGTACAGTTGACTTCGATGTAAGCCATGACTTTTTGATCACGTAATGCTTTATTATAATTAATGACTGTATGATATCCGCAAATGATCTTTTCGTTTTCCAGTTTTTGAATTTCCGCTTCCACAGCCTCTTTGTCCTCATTTAAAATATCGGCAAGATCCTGACTGGTCAGTCGGGCATTGTTTTCCAGCAAATCTAAAATGGCTGGCTGATTCATAAGCATTCCTCCTTAGTTATAAACCTTATTTTAACACAGAATGATAAGGTTGTCTTTCATGAATTGAAAGGGGTTGAAACAAAAAGAAAACGGTATGAAAAATGTGGTAAAATGATGGGAATTGACAGGTGCATACATTGACAAAAAGGGGTTTTGTTTCTATAATGATGTTGTTAATTTAAAGGAGGATTTACTGATATGACAGTAAAAGTTGCAATCAACGGTTTTGGACGTATCGGACGTTTAGCATTCCGTCAGATGTTCGGTGCCGAAGGGTACGATATTGTTGCTATCAACGACTTAACTAGCCCTAAAATGTTAGCTCATCTATTGAAATATGACTCTACTCAGGGTACATATGAAAAAGCTGACACTGTAAGTGCTGGTGAAAACTCTATCACTGTTGATGGAAAAGAAATCACAATTTATGCAGAAGCAGATGCTTCTAAATTGCCTTGGGGTGACCTGGGTGTAGATGTTGTTTTGGAATGTACAGGATTCTATACTTCTAAAGCAAAAGCAGAAGCTCATATCAAAGCAGGAGCTCGTAAAGTTGTTATCTCTGCTCCAGCTGGAAATGACCTTCCAACAATCGTTTACAACGTAAACCATGAAACTTTGAAACCAGAAGACACAGTTATTTCTGCTGCAAGCTGTACAACAAACTGCTTGGCACCAATGGCTGCTGCTTTGAACAACTTGGCACCAATCGAATCAGGAATCATGACTACAGTTCATGCTTACACTGGTGACCAGATGACTTTGGATGGTCCTCAGCGTAAAGGTGACTTACGTCGTAGCCGTGCTGCTGCCGTAAACATCGTTCCTAACTCTACAGGTGCTGCCAAAGCTATCGGTTTGGTAATCCCTGAATTGAACGGAAAACTAATCGGTTCTGCTCAGCGTGTTCCTACTCCTACAGGATCTACTACAATCTTAGTAGCTGTTGTTAAAGGAAAAGTTACAGTTGACGAAATCAATGCTGCTATGAAAGCCGCTGCTACTGAATCTTTCGGATACACTGAAGAACAATTAGTATCTAGCGACATCATCGGTATGCGTTACGGATCATTGTTTGATGCTACTCAGACTATGGCTCATGAAATGGAAAACGGAGATACTCAGGTACAGGTTGTATCTTGGTATGACAACGAAAACTCTTACACAAGCCAGATGGTTCGTACTATCAAATACTTCTCTGAATTAGGATAAGATTTGAATTTGTCGTAAAGAGATTCCTTCGGGAATCTCTTTTTTTATGAAACAATAAAAAGCAGGATAATGACATAAGTTAAATATGCATTTCCTGCTTTTTGATCATCTTCTAGATTGTTTGTAAGAGTTCCTGGATCTTTTTTACGGGTTTTTGTAAGACTTTTGAAACTTCCTCAATAGACATCGATTTTGATAAAGTCTGAATTACTTGTTTTTACCCCTCTTGCAAGCCTTCTTTACGGTCTTCCTCTTTTGCCCATTTGATTCGCGCATTTTCCATTCGGATCGCAACTGTTCAAATTCTTCATTGAGCTGATCGATCCATTCCGGGCTCATTTACTTGATAACCTTGTCTGCTATGGCGATCCCTTCTTCCTGCTTGATTACTTCTTTGATTATAGACTGTTTCCTTCGTCTTCATAATATTTCAGTAAGAAACTCCACTTTTCAAGTAAACTCATTTTTTTAGAATCCATCAAGGAAACTTTGGGAAGCTGAACAAAGATCAGCTACATATAGATTTCACATACTAGTGATAATAGCCTCACTGTTAGATACAAAAAAATCAGGAAAATTATTAAAAAGATTTCAATTTTTTATAAAAATTTTCGCTATACCCACAGTTTGGTGATTTAGCCATAATTCAGCATTAAAAAGAAACCTCAAATAAAGCATCTGTTGCAATCTGCCGGATAAAAAAGTAATGAATAGAGTACTTC